>NZ_WWIC01000286.1:0-71673 GCF_009872555.1 Streptomyces sp. SID5643 | reverse complement strand
CGGCTCTCGCCGGCAGCGGCTTCGCGGGCGTGCTCCGTGGCGCGGCGGGACGCCTCGCGGGCCGCGTCCCAGGCCGCGACGGCGGACTTCTCGGCGTCGCTGGCGGCCAGGGCCGCCCGGGCCGGGTCGGCGTCGGGCGCGGAGTCGTCGAGCCAGCCGGCCCGCACCGCCTCGGCGGTCTCCTGCTCGACCTCGGCGAGGCGCTGCTTGAGGTGTCCGACCTCGCTGCGGGCGCGCTGCGCCTGCGTGGCGGCGGCGGTGGAGTCGCGGTAGGCCGCGTCGCTGACCTCCTGGAGGGCTGCGGAGCGCTCCTCTTCCTCGTTGGCGTGGCTCTCCGCCTTCTCCGCGGCCGCGTGCAGGGCCCGTACGAGGTCGACGGCGGCCTTGGAGCGGGCGGCCAGCGCCGGGGCGGCGTCCCGCTCGGCCTCCTGGATCGCGGCGGACACGCGGGTGACGCGGTCGGAGGCGGCGCGGTGGCGCAGCACGGCCTCGGCGGCCTGCCACGCCGCGTACAGGGTGCGGGCGTCGGCGAGCTCGCGCTTCTGCGCGGCGGCGGACTTCTCGGCCCCGGCGAGCGCGAGCGAGGCGTGCCGGTAGGCGAGTTCGGCGGAGATCAGCGCGCTGCGCTCGCGGGCCGCCTCGGCGTGGGTGACGGCGTAGGCGGCGGCGGTGACGCGCTGGGCCAGGTCGGCGGCCCGGACGCGCTCCCGGACACCGCGCGCGGAGAGCCGGCGGGCCAGGGTCCGGGTGCGGCGCTCGGCGCCGGCGTGGATGTCACGTGCGCGGGAGCGGGCCTCGGCGGCCTCCACGATGCGTCCGAGAAGGTCGACGGACCCGGCGGTGAAGTCGCGTTCGGCCATCAGTTCGGCGCGGCGGCCCAGCTTGTTGCCGAAACCGCTGACCAGGTCGGCGAGCCCGTCGGTGTCGCGGGTGTCGGTGACGGCCCGCAGCAGCAGATCGGTGAAGTCGGCGTCCTTCTTGACCGCGAAGAGACCGGCGGCCTCGCCTTCGTCGGCGTTCATCTCGCGCTGGTAGCGGAAGAGTTCGGGGTCGAGGCCGAGGTCGCCGAGGTGCTCGATCCAGCGGTCGTGGATCTCCTCCCAGTGCACCTCCAGGTGCGGGTACGTCTTGCCCGCCTCCGTCAGGGCGTCCCGGAAGCCCTTCATCGTGCGGCGCCGCCCGCGCGCGCTGGACTGGCCCTCGACCGGGGCCCGTACGGCGGTGGCCTCCGCCACGGGGAGGTTGTCGAGGCTCAGTCCGGGCCCGGGGCGGAAGGAGTACCAGGCCTCGGCGAACTTCCGCGGGTCGTTGGAGACCTGCCGCCCGCGCCACTCGCTGACCTTGCCGACGACGACGCACTCACCGGTCAGCACGTGCTGCCACTCCAGCGCGACGTGCCCGCAGTCGTCGGCGAGCAGGAACTTGCGCAGCACGCCGGAGCTGGCGCCGCCGAGGGTGTTGCGGTGGCCCGGCAGCATCACGGAGAAGATCAGCTTGAGCAGCACCGACTTGCCGCCGCCGTTCTCCAGGAAGAGCACGCCCGCGGGGGCGGGGCGGCGCGGCGGACCGGCCGGCTCCTCTTCGAAGAACTCCGCCTGCGTGGGGGCGGGGTCGGGCACGATCTCGCCCACACCGCGCAGGTCAAGCACGGTGTCGGCGTAGCGCGCACCGGCGGGCCCGATCGAGTAGAGGCGGACCCGGGACAGCTCGTACATGGCGGACTCTCGTAAGTCTTCGTCAGGTGGGGGGAGTTCAGGAGGAGTGGAACGGCAGCCCGGCGTCGGCGACCAGCTCCAGGTCGTCGCCCTCCTCGGGGGGCAGCAGCGTCGGTGTGCCGTCGGTGACCGGGACGACGCCCAGCTCCAGCAGCTCGGCCAGGGCGGCGCTGCCGGCCAGGTCGCGGACCTGGAGCTGGTAGCGGGCGGTCGTGCGGTACGTGCCGCCGTGGTCGTCGCCGGTGCGCTGGAGGAAGCCGGAGTCGGTGAGGAACGCGACGGCCTTGGCGACGATGCCGGTGGTCGAACCGGCGAGTCGGCGCGCGTCCTTGGTGGCGCCGGTGGCGCTGCGCCGCACCCAGATCCGCCAGGCGGCCTCCAGACCGGGTGCGTCGGTCGCCGGGTCGGTGTTCTCGCCCTGTTCCTCGGCGCGCTCCTCCAGCCGGCGGCAGGCCTGGCGCACGAAGGCGTCGACGCCGTTGACCGTGACGCGGCCGATGTAGCCGTCGTCGGCGAGGTCCTCGGGGCGCGGGAACGCCATGGCGGCGACGGCGAGATGGGCGAGGCCGTGCAGGAACCGGTCGCCGCCGTCGGCGGACGTACGACGCGCGTAGTCGCCCATGCGGACGGCGAACACCGAGTCCTCCGCGGCGGTCACGGCCATGCCCGCCCGCGGGGACACCTCCAGGACGATCAGCCCCAGACCGGTCGCCACGGCGTCCGCGAGCCGCGCGAACGGCGGGTCCTCGCGGTAGCGCCGCAGCAGGTCGGCGTACTCCTGGTCCCGGGCGGGCTGCAGCTTGGGCTGCAGGCCGAAGGACACGAGCCGCGCCGCGTCGGCGGCGTCGGCGGGAGTGACGGCGGCGCCGGCCGCGAGGGCCGGTCCGTCCGGCTCGCTCCACTCGACATGCTCGCTCACGGTCGGGACTCCTTGTGCCACTCGTGCTGACTCATGCTGCTTCCGTCCGGTCCGCCGCCATCCCCGCCGCGTCCAGCAGTGCGGTGCCGACGATCAGGTCCGCCCCGCCGAACTCCGGGTCGTCGAGCTCGGTCCCGTCGTCCACGGCGAACAGCAGCCTCTGCTCGCCCTGGCGATAGGCCGTACCCACCGGCGGGCTGGCAGCGTGCACCGCAAGCAGGGCCACCAGGTAGGGCAGCTCGGGATCCTGCATCCGGGCCTCGGCGAGGAGCCCCGACAACCGGCGCGGCGCGTCGGGGGGCAGGTCGAGCAGCTCCTGCGCCGCGGCCATCTGCTCCTCGCTGAACCGGCTGTCGTCCGGCGTGGCGATCAGGTCGGGCTCCGGCATCTCCGCACCCAGGTGGTCCCGCTCCGCCGGCGGCGTCAGCAGTATGTCGACCAGGTCGCCGACCCGCACGGACACCGGCGTGCGCAGCCCGGTGCCGCGGCCGAAGAAGGCGTCGGTGACGCGGACGGCCTGTTCCAGCGGCAGGGGCAGCACGGGCGAGAGGAGGTGCCCGTACAGGTCCGTTCCCGAGGTTGTCATCGGGGTGGCGAAGGCCTGCCGGTCCTGCTCGGCGCGGAACAGGGGTCCGGCTTCCAGCAGCCGGGACTGCAGCTGTGTGTGCCGCCGGATGCAGTCCTTGACGATGTCGACGAGCTCGGCGGCGCGGCGCTTCTGCTCGGGGTCCTCGGATTCGTCACGCGCCTTGCGGATGTTGGTGAGGATCGCGTTCTCGTGGCGGTAACGGTCGGCGACGTGCTCCAGCGCCTCGGCGATCATGTCGGGCACGGTGCTCAGCCAGTCCACCGCGCGCACGTTGCGCCGGGTCGCGTCCAGGGCGCGGCGCAGGGTCTCCGAGTACTGGACGGTGCGGTAGCGGGCCTGTTCGGCCGCGAGCTGGGCGTCGGCGAGCCGGCCGCGGCTGATCAGCACCTCCAGCTTGACCTCGGCGGCGATCTGCGCGCTGGTGACGTCCGTGTCCAGGGCGCCGACGAGGACGTTGACCGCCTCGTCCGTCGTGCGGAGGTAGACGGTGCCGCCGGGGCCGGGGACCTCCTCGATCAGCTTGAAGTCGTAGTCGCGGCGCACATAGGTGCCGTCGGCGCCGAACGTGCCGTACACGGCGCGGAAGCCGCGGTCGACGCTGCCGACGTTGATCAGGTTCTCCAGGACCCAGCGGGCGACCCGCTCGTGCTCGGCGGCGGGCCGCTGGGCGGCCTGGGCGGCGATGCGCGGGATGAGGCGGGCGACGATCTGGTCGTGATCCGCGCCCGTGTCGAAGTCCATGTTCAGGGTGACCAGGTCGATGGCGGCGAGGGCGACCTCCGCCATGCCGTACACCGAGTACTCGCCGGCCAGGTTGGCCTTGCGGGCGTCCAGGTCGTGCAGCGGCGCGGTGCAGGCGAGCGCGCGCAGCCGCCGCGCCAGGCCCTCGTCGGCGGCCGGCCCCGGGGCGGGGCGCGGCCCCGCGCTGAGCTGGGGCGGAACGCTGTCCGTCGATGCAGGCGAAGTCACGGTGCACAGACTAGGTCCTGGGTCTGACAACCACCCAAACGACGCGGTACGCCCTCCGCGCCGGGCGGCTGGGGGCGCCTTCAGCCGTCCTCGCCGACCCGCCGCCGGTACACCTCGACCACGCGCTCCAGCGAGTCGTCGAGGTACCCGGCGAGCAGGTTCTCGGCCCTTTCCCGGTCCCCCGCCTGAAGAGCCTCCAGAATCGCGACATTTCGTGCGATGTACGGCTCGTGCAGGCGCTGCGGCTCGTCCACCACATGGAAGGCCAGCCGCAGTTCGGCGAAGACGCTGCGCATCAGCTCGGCGGTGCGCTCGCTCGCGGCGAGGGCGACCAGTTCCCGGTGGAAGTGGATGTTGGCCGTACCCACACCCTTCCAGTCACCTTCCCGAGCCGCCCGGCGCCCCTCCACCACGGCGCCGGCGAGTCCGTCGAGGCCGTACGGGGGCTCGCCCAGACCGCGTACGACGGCGCACTCGACGAGCCGCCGGGTGCGGTAGATGTCCTCGACGTCCTCCACGGTCAGGACCCGGACGAAGACTCCCCGGTTCAGCTCGTGGACGAGCAGACGCTCGTGCGTGAGCAGCCGGAACGCCTCGCGCAGCGTGTTGCGGGAGACGCCGAGGGCGCCGCCGATGCTGTCCTCCGACAGGCGGGTGCCGGGAGGGAAGTAGCCCTCGGCGATCCGGCTCCTGAGGATGTCCGACACCCGCTCCGCGGTGCTGGTGCGCCCCAGGAGAGCCCGGTCGTCGGCGAGGTCCTTCAGCTGCTCTGCCATGCCGGAATTCAATCGCAGATCCCAAGAACGAACCAACATGGGTATTGAGGGATCGTTGAACAATCCTCTACGGTGCTACGCACGGCGTCGCTCCCCCACCGCGGCGCCGACCGCTTCCGCACGGCACGGCTCACCCACAAGCACCCTCCGTCCTCCCTCTGCGAGGTGCCCATGAGCACGACCCCTCCACCACAGGCCCTGACCGACGACACACGCCCCGCGACCAGTGAACGCACCTCGGACGACGGGGCGTTCGGCTGGCTGCGCGCACTGGGCCCGCGCGGCCGCCGCGCCTTCGCCGGCGCCTTCGGCGGCTATGCCCTGGACTCGTACGACTACTTCACGCTGCCGCTGAGCATGGTCGCGCTGTCCGCCTACTTCGGTCTCAACAGCGGCCAGACGGGCCTCTTCACGACGGTCACCCTGGTGGTCTCCGCGGTCGGTGGCGCCCTCGCGGGCGTCCTGGCGGACCGTGTCGGCCGGGTGAAGGCACTGATGGTCACGGTGATCACCTACGCGGTGTTCACCGTCGCCTGCGGTTTCGCGCCCAACTACGAGACGCTGCTGGTCTTCCGCGCCCTCCAGGGCCTCGGTTTCGGCGGCGAGTGGGCGGTCGGCGCGATCCTGGTCGCCGAGTACGCGAGCGCCAAGCACCGGGGCCGGACGCTCGGCGCGATCCAAAGCTCCTGGGCGGTGGGCTGGGGCATGGCCGTGATCGCCTACACCGTCATCTTCTCGCTGGCCGGCGACGACCTGGCCTGGCGCATCATGTTCTGGACCGGGGCCCTGCCCGCGCTGCTCGTCATCTGGCTGCGGCGCAGCGTGCACGACGCCCCCGAGGCGGCCGCGGCGCGTGAACAGAGCGCGGAGAAGGGCTCCTTCAAGGCCATCTTCAAGCCCGGCCTGCTCCGGGTCACGATCTTCGCCGGGCTGCTGTCGACCGGTGTCCAGGGCGGCTATTACACACTGGCCACCTGGGTGCCGACGTATCTGAAGTCCGAGCGCGACCTGTCGGTCGTCGGCACCGGCGGCTATCTGACGTTCCTCATCTCGGGCGCCTTCATCGGCTACCTGACCGGCGGCTACCTCACCGACAAGCTGGGCCGGCGGCGCAACATCTGGCTCTTCGCCCTGCTCTCCGCGCTCTGCATCCTGGCGTACGCGAACATCCCGAGCGGCGCCAACACCCTGCTCCTGGTGCTCGGTTTCCCGCTCGGGTTCTGCATGTCGGCGATCTTCAGCGGCTTCGGGTCCTACCTGAGCGAGCTGTACCCGACAGCGGTGCGCGGGACGGGGCAGGGCTTCACGTACAACACCGGCCGTGCGGTGGGTGCCGTGTTCCCGACGACGGTCGGGTTCCTGGCCGACAGCTGGGGCGTCGGCGGCGCGCTGGTCTTCGGTGCGATCGGCTACGGCATCGCGGCGCTCGCGCTGCTGGGGCTGCCGGAGACGCGCGGAAAGGAGCTGTCGTGAACCGCACGAGTACCGAGGACCGCCCCCTGCTCCTCGTCGACGAGCACGCGCGCGCGTGGAGCCCCGAAACGGCCCGCTCCCGCTTCCGGGCGGGCCTGAGCGGCCCCACGGCCGGGGTCGCGGCGGGCCACACCCAGGTCAACCTGATCTCGGTGCCCGCCGACTGGGCCTACGACATGCTGCTGTTCTGCCAGCGCAACCCCAAGCCCTGCCCGGTCCTCGACGTCACGGAGGCCGGCTCCTGGACCACCGTGCTCGCCGACGGCGCGGACCTGCGCACCGACCTGCCGCGCTATCGCGTGTGGCGGGACGGCGAGCCGGTCGACGAACCGACGGACGTGCGCGCGTACTGGCGGGACGACCTGGTGTCGTTCCTCGTCGGGTGCAGCTTCACCTTCGAGTGGGCGCTGGGCGAGGCGGGCGTGCCGATGCGCCACGTCGAGCAGGGCCGGAACGTGCCGATGTACGTGACGAGCCGGCAGTGCCGTCCGGCGGGGCGGTTGCACGGCCCGCTGGTGGTGTCGATGCGGCCGGTACCGCCCCGGCAGCTGGCGGCGGCGATCCGGGAGAGCAGTCTCATGCCGGCGGTGCACGGAAGCCCCGTGCACTGCGGCGATCCCGCGGGCCTCGGCATCGACGACCTCGGCCGCCCCGACTTCGGGGACCCGGTGGACGCCGAGCCGGACGACATCCCGGTCTTCTGGGCCTGCGGGGTGACCCCGCAGGCGGCCGTGATGGCCTCGCGTCCGCCGTTCGCCCTCACGCACGCCCCGGGGCAGATGTTCCTCACCGACGCCCGCGACGAGCAGTACCGCGTGGCCTGACAGGAGACACGGCACATGACCTCGATCGACCTCAACGCCGACCTCGGCGAGGGCTTCGGCCGCTGGCGGCTCACCGACGACGAACGGCTGCTGTCCGTCGTCACCAGCGCCAACGTGGCTTGCGGCTTCCACGCCGGGGACGCGGTCACCATGCGCCGGGTGTGCGAGCTGGCAGCCGAGCGCGGGGTCCGCATCGGCGCCCAGGTGTCCTACCGGGACCTGGCCGGGTTCGGGCGGCGCGCGATGGACGTGCCGCCCGCCGAGCTGGCGGCCGAAGTCGCCTACCAGATCGGCGCCTTGGAGGTCTTCGCACGCGCGGCGGGTGCCGGCGTGGCCTACGTGAAACCGCACGGCGCGCTCTACAACCGGGTCGTGCACGACGAGGAGCAGGCCGCCGCGGTCGTCGACGGCGTGCTCCTCGCGGACGCCGCGCTGCCCGTCCTCGGGCTCCCCGGCTCGCGCCTGCTGGAGCTGGCCGGGAAGGCCGGACTGCCGGTCGTCACCGAGGCGTTCGCGGACCGGGCCTACACCGACGCGGGCGCCCTGGTGCCGCGCACGCTGGAGGGCGCCGTGGTCACCGACCCGGAGGCCGTCGTGGAGCGCTCCCTGGGCCTGGCCCGTTCGGGAGAGGTCGTCTCCCGAACGGGCACGCGCATCGGGGTACGCGCGCGTTCCCTGTGCCTGCACGGCGACACCCCGGGCGCGGTGGAGCTGGCGCGCCGGGTGCGGGAGCGGCTGGAGGCGTCGGGGGTCCGGGTGGAGGCCTTCGCATGAAGGTCCTGCCCGTCGGCGAGGACGCCCTGCTCGTCGAGGTCTCCTCGGGCGACGAGGCCCAGGCCCTGCACGCGGAGCTGCTGCGGCGCCGCGCGGAGGGAACGCTCTCGGTTCGCGAGATCGTGCCCGCGGCCCGCACGGTCCTCCTCGACGGCCTCGACGCCCCCGCCCGGCTGGCCGCCGAACTGACCGCCGCCGACCTGCCGGCCGCTCCCCCGCGCGCGCGTGACGTGGTGGAGATCCCGGTCCGCTACGACGGCCCGGACCTGGCCGAGGTCGCCGCGCACTGGGGCGTGCCGGTGGGGGAGGTCGCCCGTATCCACGGCGACACCGAGTTCCGGGTGGCCTTCTGCGGCTTCGCACCCGGCTTCGGCTACCTCACGGGGCTGCCGCCGCGCTACGACGTCCCGCGCCGGGCCACTCCGCGTACGGGCGTCCCGGCCGGGTCGGTCGCCCTCGCGGGCCCGTACACCGGCGTGTACCCGCGCTCCTCGCCCGGCGGCTGGCAGCTCATCGGCACGACGGACGCCGTGCTGTGGGACCACGCGCGCGTGCCGGCCGCTCTGCTGTCACCGGGCACACCGGTGCGGTTCGTCCCCGAGGCGGGGTCATGACGGACCGCGCCCTCGCCGTCGTCCGGGCCGGGGCCCTCACCACCGTGCAGGACGCGGGCCGCCCCGGGCACGCCCATCTCGGCGTCCCCCGCTCCGGGGCGCTGGACCGGCCCGCGGCCGGCCTCGCCAACCGGCTCGTCGGCAATCCGCCCGAGACGGCCGTGCTGGAGACGACCCTCGACGGCTGTGCCGTACGCCCCCGGTCGGACGTCACCGTGGCGGTCACGGGTGCGCCCTGCCGGGTCATGGTGGACGGACGTCCCGCCGCCTGGGGCGCGCCGGTGCGCGTGCCCGCCGGTGCGCTGATGGACGTCGGCCGCGCTGTGTCGGGCCTGCGCGCCTACGTGGGGATCTCCGGGGGGATCGCGGTCGAGCCGGTGCTCGGCAGCCGGTCGACGGACCTGCTGTCGGGTCTTGGCCCGCCCCCGCTCGTGGACGGGACGGTGCTGCCCCTGGGCCGGCCGGCCGGCGTGCACGCGCGCGTGGACGTCGCCCCGCAGCCGGCGCCACCGGCCGAGCTGGTGCTGCGGGTGACGCTCGGCCCGCGCGACGGCTGGTTCACACCCGAGGCCCTACGGGCGTTCGTTTCCCGGCCCTACCGGGTGTCCTCCGCGAGCAACCGCATCGGACTGCGCACGGAGGGGCCCGCTCTGGAGCGGGCCCGGCCGGGTGAACTCGCCAGTGAGGGCATGGTGCTGGGCGCCGTGCAGGTCCCGCCGGACGGCAGGCCGGTGGTGTTCCTGGCCGACCACCCGACCACCGGGGGCTACCCGGTGATCGCCGTGGTCCGCGCGGCCGACCTCCCGCCCGCGGCCCAAGCGGCCCCGGGCACACCGGTCCGCTTCGTGGCCGTACGCCGCCGCTAGGGGGTGTCCGCAAGTCCCGCCTGCCCTGCGGCTTCGCGGACACCCCCCAGGCCTCGCTCATTTGGCGTCGAGGAGGCACTGTCGATGCCCCGCGACCTGAGCCGAACGGCATGTCCTAGGCCGCGTCCGCCCGTTCCGCCACCGACAGGGCGGCGAGCGCGGCGGACACCGCGGCCGAGGCGCGCAGGTCGAGCCGGGCGCTCGTGCCGCGGGCGCGGTGCCGGAGTTCGTCGGCGGCCAGGGTCAGGAGCTGGGGCAGCAGGTCGGTGCACCGGCGTGCCACCCAGCCGGTGCCGGCCGTGGCCAGCCACCACAGGCTCGCCGCCTTCGCCGGGGCGGGGAACTCCGGTTCCGCCGAAGGAGCGGGCCCCGTCGCGAGGCCGTGCTCCGCGAGCAGCGCGTGGAAGCGCAGGGCGAGTTGCCGGTGCCCGCGTTCCCCCGGGTGCAGCCGGTCCGCGCTCCACAGGGCACGGTCCGAGGTCCAGTCGCCCTCGCAGGCGTGCAGGTGCAGCGCCCCGTACCGCTCGGAGAGGGCGTGCACCACCGTGTTCACGGCCCGCTGCCGCCGGGCCAGTGGATCGGCGAGGGCGGCCGGCAGACCGAGCATCCTGCCCGGGTCGGGCAGGCACGCGGTGAGCAGGACGGCGCCCTGCTCCGTACAGGCCGCGTACACCCGGTCGAGCCGGGCGGCCACGGCCTGGATGTCGAACGTGCAGCGCAGGGTGTCGTTGACGCCGACCACCACGGACACGAGGCCGGGCCGCAGGTCCAGCGCGGCGGGCAGCTGCCGCTCCAGCACGTCCCGGGTCTGAGAGCCGCTCACCGCAAGGTTGGTGAACGCGGCCGGCTCCTCGGAGAGCCCGTCGGCGAGCAGCGCGGCCCAGCCGCGCCACGCCCCGCCTCCGACGGGGTCCCCCACGCCCTCGGTGAGCGAGTCCCCGAGGGCCACGAACCGCGGCGGCCCGAACGGGCCGGGCCCCGGGGGTCTCATGCCGCGCCCCCGGGCACGAACGGCCGAACCGGACGCACGGGGACGGCCGCGTCGTGCGCGGCGAGGAACGCGTCGACCGCCGTGTTCCACCCGAAGCACTCCGCACGCGCCCGTGCCGCCTCGCGCCGGTCCGTCTCCCGGCGTTCCAGCAGCGCGTCCACGGCGTCCGCGAACGCCTCCCCCTGGTCCGCCGCGACGGCACCGGCGGCGCCGATCACCTCCGACAGCGCCGACGAGGCGCTCGCGACCACGGGCGTGCCGCAGGCCATGGCCTCCAGCGCGGCGAGCCCGAAGGTCTCGGCCGGCCCCGGGGCCAGTGCCACGTCGGCGGACGCCTGGAGCGCGCCCAGCAGCCCGCGGTCGGAGACGTGCCCGAGGAAGGTGACCGGCAGGCCGTTCTCGCGCGCCCGCCGTTCGAGGCCGGCTCGCAGCGGTCCGTCCCCGGCCACCACCAGCACGGCCCGGCGGCCGCGCCGCCGCAGCGCCCGGAGGGCGTCCAGCGCCGTTCCGGGCCGCTTCTCCACGGACAGCCGCGAGCACATCACGAGCAGCGTCTCGTCCACGCGCGCGTGCCGCGCCCGCAGCTCCGGGTCGCGCAGTTCCGGGTGACGCTGCACCAGATCGACGCCGAGTGGGGCCCGGACGACGTTGCGGGCCCCGATCCGCACGAACTCCCGCTCGGCGAACTCGGTGGTGCACACCACGCGCGCGTAGGTGTGGGCCGTTCGGACGTTGAGGGCGTCGGCGGCGCGCCGGGCGGCCTCCTCGGGCACACCCCAGGTGCGCAGCACCCCGTCGGCCGTCTCGTGGGAGACCATCACGGCCGGGATCCGGGCGCGGCGCGCCCACGTGCCGGTCCAGCGCAGAGTCGTCCGGTCGGACACCTCCAGCCGGTCGGGGGCGAGTTCCTCCAGGAGCCGGGCCACCCGCCGCTTGCCGGCGAGGACGCGGTAGCCGCCGGTGCCGGGCAGCAGCGGCCCGGGGAGGGTGATCACCCTCCCCTGCTCGGTCTCGCGGTCGCTCATGCGCTCGCCGGGGATCACGAGGACGGGTTCGTGTCCCGCTGCCTTGAAGCCCTTGCCGAGTTCATGCAGCGCGGTGCGCAGGCCGCCGGAGGAGGGGGCGACGAAGTTGGCGAGCCGGACGATCCGCAGCGCCTGGTTGCTGCCGCCGGAGCGGGGGCCGCTCATGCCGCCACCGCCGTCCGGCGCCCGGCGAGCACCTTGGCGTAGTGCCCGATCAGCTGGTCCCCGACGGCCGCCCAGGTGCGGCCCTCGACCGTGGCGCGCCCGGCGGCGCCGAAGGCGGCCCGCAGCCCCGCATCGGCGGCCAGGGACCGCACCGCGTCGCGGACGGCGCTCGCGTCGCGCGGCGGCACCAGCAGGCCGGTGCGCCCGTGCGCGACCAGGTCGAGCGGTCCGCCCGCGGCGGGCGCCACCACCGGCAGGCCGCTGGCCATGGCCTCCTGGACCGTCTGGCAGAACGTCTCGAACGGGCCCGTGTGGGCGAAGACGTCGAACGAGGCGAAGACCCGGGCGAGGTCGTCGCCGGTGCGCCGGCCGAGGAAGACGGCACCCGGCAGCGCCTGTTCCAGACCGGGCCGGCTGGGTCCGTCGCCGACGATCACGACTCGGACGCCCTCCAGGCCGCAGGCCCCGGAGAGGAGTTCGACCTGCTTCTCGGGGGCGAGCCGACCGACGTAGCCGACGATCACCTCGCCGTTCGGGGCGAGTTCCCGCCGCAGGGTCTCGTCACGCCGGTCGGGCCGGAAGCGCTCGGTGTCCACCCCTCGCGGCCACAGCTCGACGCGCGGCACGCCGTGGGTCTCCAGGTCGCGCAGGGCGGCGTTGGACGGGGCGAGGGTGAGGTCGCAGGCACCGTGCACGGAGCGGATGCGCCGCCAGGCGGCGGCCTCCCCGGCGCCCATGTAGGTGCGTGCGTATCCGGCCAGGTCGGTCTGGTAGACGGCGACCGCCGGGATGCCGAGGCGCGCGGCGACGGCCATGCCGCGCACGCCGAGGACGAAGGGGCTGGCGAGGTGGACGACATCGGCACGGTGCTCGACGAGGGTGGCGGCCAGGCGGCGGCTGGGGAGGGCGACGCGCACCTGGGGGTATCCGGGGAGCGGGAGGGAGGGGACGTGGACGACGGGGCACGGCGCGCAGGCGTCGGGCTTGTTGCCGGGCGCGGGGGCCGGGGCGACGACGACGGGGGTGTGACCGCGATCGACGAGGTGCCGGGCGGTCTGGAGCGCGCAGTGGGCAACGCCGTTCACATCGGGGGGAAAGGATTCGGTCACGATGACGACACGCATACCGCTGTTGTCGCCGTGCCGGACGTGGCCGCGTCAACGTGGATCTTTCCGGCCGAGGAACGTCCTATGAGCGTTCTGAGGCGCACCCGCGCAGGTCAGGCGGCGTCCATGCCCTCCTGACCCGCGAGTCATCCCGTGTTCACCCCGGAGGCGTGCATCTGCCCCGCCCTCCCCGCCGGAGGGGGGTCACACAGCGGTCTCCTCGGGTCCGATCCGGCTGCGCACGGCCGTCTGCACCTCGTCCTCCTCGGCCGGGTCGGCGGCGAGCCGCCGCAGTCGCTCGACGACGCGGGTGTCTCCGGTCTCGGCGTGCCGGGCGGCGATCTCCCGGGTGGTCTCCTCGCAGTCCCACAGGCACTCGACGGCGAAGCCGGTGGCGAAGGAGGGGTCGGTGACTGCCAGGGCCCGGGCGGCGCGGCCGCGCAGGTGGGAGGAGGCGGTCTCGCGGTAGACGTGGCGCAGTACCGGGGCGGCGCAGGCGATGCCGAGCCGTCCGCTACCGTCCACGAGGGTCCACAGGGTCTGGGCGTCGGGGCCTTCGCCCCTCACGGCCTCACGTAGCGCGGCGAGGACCAGGTCGCGGTCCTGCACCCCGCCCCGGCAGGCGAGGACGCGTCCGGCGGCGGCGCCCAGCGCGTCGGGTCGCGGGGCCCAGCCGCGTGCGCGGTCCACGGCGGCCAGTGAGCGCATGCGTTCGAAGGCGTCGACGGCCGCGTCCACGACGAGCGTCGAGCCGGTGCCGACCGCGCCCTCGATGAGATCGAGGGCCTCGGGATCGTTGCCGTCGGCGAGGTACCTCAGGGCCGTGCACCGGGCTCCGTCGGTGCCGTCCTGCGCCGCCCGGACGATCTCGGCCCGGTCCTCGGGGCCCGCGACGGCGGTGAGGCAGCGGGCGGCCGGCACATGGAGGGCGGCACCGCGGTCGATGCCCTGCTGGGCCCACTCGAAGACGGCCTGCACGCTCCACCCCGGGCGGGGTCCGGAGGGCCGCATCTGCCGCTGCCAGCGGTCGAAGGAGCCCGTCTCGTGGGCGGCACGCACGCGTGCGGCGACGGATGCGCGGGGATCCTCGGCCCACAGGCGCCACGGCCGGGGCTCGAAGGCGTCCCGGACGGTGGCGGCCAGCTCGGCATCGCCCTCCGGATCGGCGGGGAACCGGGCGAGGACGGGTGCGGCGAGGGCGCGCAGGCCCGCGTCGTCGTCCCTGAGGGCGAGTTCGTCGAGGGCCCAGGCCCAGTTGGACCCGTGGGCGGCGTACCTGCGCAGCAGTTCCAGCGCGTCCCCCCTGCCGTAGGAGGCGAGGTGCCCGAGGACGGCGAGGGCGAGTCCGGTACGGGACTCGTCGGTGTCGAGGACGTCCTCGGCACAGAAGAGATGGGCCTCGACCTCGTCCAGCTCGCCGTTCAGGTCGAGGTAGAGGCGGGCGTAGTAGAGGGAGCGGTTCTCCACCTGCCAGTCGTGGCGGGGATCGCGCAGCACACAGTGGTTCAACGCCGCCAGCGCCTCGGGGCGCGGGGCGGTGAGCGCGTGCAGCGTGCCGTCGCCGCGGCCCCGCTGAAGCAGGCCGAGCAGCGTACCGCTGGGCGCTATGACCGGATCGAACATGGGAAACAGCCTCACATCAAGCGTCGACGCAACCGGGGACGTGTACTACCTGGCCGCGCGACAACACGTCGGAGTGCCCGCCGTTTCCTGCTTGCTGTAGACCATCTTCCTCTGCCTCTCGTCGGTGGCCCTTGCGGACCGCGTCACGGCCCGCGCGGTGCGGCAACACCTGCCCAACCATCACGTCCGTGAACCACGTCGTCATGATGACTCGGCACTCTCGTCCGCCGCGACCGAAATTTCGGCGGCCCTGTACCGCCTCCCCCGTTTTCCGTGTCTGTGCTGGTCAGACCTGTCGGTTCAGTGCTCGCCGAACAGTTCGAGCAATTGCGTCCGCCCGAACATCCGGGCGGTGTCGACGGCCGACGGCGTCCCGATCGACGGGTCGGCGCCGGCTTCCAGAAGGGCCTTGATCACGTCCGTCTCACCCTTGAAGACCGCACCGGCGAGCGGGGTCTGGCCTCGGTCGTTCACCCGGTCGGCCTCGGCGCCGCGCTCCAGCAGCGCACGCACCGCGTCGGCGTGGCCGTGGTAGGCGGCGAGCATCACGAGCGAGTCGCCGCGGTCGTTGGTGAGGTTGGCCGGAACACCCGCGTCGACGTACGCCACGAGTGCCTCGGTCTGTCCCCGCCGGGCCAGATCGAAGATCTTGGTCGCCAGCTCCACGACCTCGGGGTCGGGGACTTCGGTCATCGGCCGGACCGCCTCTCCACTGCGCATCGCCTCGGTGCGTACGCCTGCGAGGGACGCAGCCGTACGGGTGAATCGCCAGGGTACTGGCTCGTGCGGCACATGACCCGATGTGCCCGAGGTAAAGATCAGCACAGACCCGGACAAGCGCAACCGCCCGGCTCCACCGGGCCCGGGACCACTCCGCCACTCGGGGGAAATCGTCCGAATTTCACCCAGTTGCACCTTTTATCGTATGGATACATGCTGTGAGCCTGGAAGTACTCATGGTGACTGTCCCCGCGAACCAGGAGAACTCAAATGATCCTCTCCATCTCAGGTGTGGTCCTGCTCGGCATCGTCGTCTTCATCTTCTTCCGCAAGGACGGGCTGAAGGCGTCGCACGCAGTGGTCGCCATGCTGTTCGGCTTCTATCTGGCGAGTACGGCCATCGCCCCGAGCATCAAGGCGGGCGGCGAGAGCCTGGCGAGCCTCCTCGGCGGCATCAAGTTCTGACGCCCCCGCTCCCCCGTACGCATCCCGCCCGTACGCACTCACTGGAGGCAGTAGTGGCCCGGCGCCCCCTCCCCCGCATTCTGAGCAACGGCAGCGCGCAGCTCGCCCGGAGCCGGGAGCTGGCCCGGACGGCCGCCGACAGCGCCACCGACGTCCTCCACCCGCTGATCACGATCGCGCGGGGTCTGCGCCGGCTGGCAGCGGCCGGACGGCGCAGATGGACCGAGACGCCCAAGGAGCGACGGGGGGCGCTGCTGTTCCTGGCGGCCTCCGTGGTCCTGGTCGTGGCACTGGTGCCGTACGGACCTCTGCTCGCCGCCATCACCCTGATGGCGGCGGCTGCCTGGCAGGGCCGGGACCGCTCCCCCTCGGCGTCCGACGGGCCCGACGAGTCGCAGACCCAGCGGCTGAAGTCGCTGTACGAGGCGCTCGTGCCGTACTTCTCCGCCGCCGAGGACCCCGAGCCGCTGTACTCCCACGGCGGCGCCTGGGACAAGGCCTTCCCCACCTACGCCTTCGACGGCGGCGGCCGGATCTCGCAGCTGGTGATCCGCTACCCGGCGTACTTCACCGACGGCGAGCCCGAGGCCCGCGCCCGGATCGAGCACCTCCTCGCGGCCAAGTCCGGCCGGGGCCGCGAATACCACTTCACGTGGGACGAGGAGGGCAACCAGTTGACGGTGGGCGTACTCCTGCCGCTGCCCGTCGACATCGCAGCCCAGCGTTTCGTCACCACCCCCGGCGAGACGGTGCTCGGCTTCACCGACCCCACCCGGGTCCAGCGCACGCTCCCCCTCACCCACGGGGAACGGCAGCGGGACGTACCGCCGGTCATCTGGCGCACGGGCCTGCGCTCCACCGAGCCGCACCTGCTGGCCCTCGGCCAGCCCGGCAGCGGCACCTCCACCCTGCTGCGGTCCATCGCCCTCCAGGCTCTGCTCCACGGCGACGTGGTGATCATCGACGGCGGCGGCACCGGCGAGTACGCCTGCCTGACCGGCCGGGACGGCGTCCTGGCGGTCGAGGCGGGGCTCGCCGGGGTCACCGCCAGCCTGGAGTGGGCGGCGACCGAGACGGAGCGCCGCCTCATCGCCGCCAACCGGGCCCACCAGGCCGGCGATCCGCCGCCGGACGACACCAAGCGCCCGCTGTGGATCCTCCTCGACCGTCCGACGGCCTTCACCCACCTGGCCGCGACGGAGGGCCGCAAGGATCCGCAGTCCCTCCTCCAGGTCCCCCTCCGGCACGGCCGCCCGGCGAACGTGACGGTGGTCGTGGCCGACCAGCTGGACAGCATGGACGCCCTGATCGACCCGGTGCGCCAGCACACCCGCGCCCGTGTGGTCCTGGGCCCGGCGACGGCGGAGCAACTGGAGTCGGTTCTGGGCGCGCCCCCGCACACCACCCCGATCGACGAGCTTCCGCCCGGCCGGGGCTACGCCCGCCTCGGCTCGGGGCCGGTCCACCGCCTCCAGGTTCCGGCCACCCCGAACCCCTACGACGACGCGACCCCCGACGCGCTCTGCGAGGCGGTCCTCAGCCTTCTGCCGCCGCGCACGGCCCCGGCGGACGGCGAGACGATCCCTGGGCAGGACCCTTCGGAAGACGTACCGGAGCCGGTTCCGGCGGCGCAGGAACCGGAGCTGGAGCCGGTTCCGGCGGCGCAGGAACCGGAGCCGGAGCACGGAGCCCCGAAGACGCCGGAAGCGACTCCGGCGGCGGTGCCCGTCCTGACCAAGGAGACATAGCCGGGGCTCCGGCTTTCGCCCCCCGGCGGTCACACCCGTCCGGCGCTACGCCACGAACGTACGCGGCGCCTCCGCGTTCCCCACCGCACCGCTCTCCACCAGCGCCGCCGCAGCGGCCAGCCGCACGGCGGCCTCCTCGGCCACCGCGCCGCCCACGGTGAACGGCAGCCGCACGTACCCCTCGAAGGCCCCGTCCACCCCGAACCGCGGTCCGGACGGCACCCGCACGCCCACGCGCTCCCCCGCCTCGGCGAGCCGTGACCCGGACAGGCCGCCCGTGCGCACCCACAGCGTCAATCCGCCTTGGGGCACCTCGAACTCCCAGCCGGGCAGCTCCCGCCGCACCGCGGCCACCAGCTCGTCCCGGTTCGACCGCGCCTGCTCACGGCGCACCTGGACGGCCTGCTCCCAGCCCTCGGTACCGAAGAGCCAGTTGACCGCCAGCTGCTCCAGCACCGGCGTGCCCAGATCGGCGTAGGCCCGGGCGGCGACCAGGCTGCGGATCACGTCCGGCGCGGCCCGCACCCATCCGATCCGCATCCCGGCCCAGAACGCCTTGCTGGCCGACCCCACCGTGATCACCGTCGACCCGGCGGGATCGAACGCGCACACCGGTCGCGGCATCCGCACCTCCGCGTCGAGCCACAGCTCGCTCATCGTCTCGTCCGCGATCAGCACCGTCCCCGCGGACCGTGCGGCGTCCACCAGCCGCCGCCGCTGGTCCTCGTCGGCGAGCGCCCCGGTCGGATTGTGGAAGTCGGCCACGACGTACGCGATGCGGGGCGCGGCGTCCCGCAGGACCTGCCGCCAGCGGTCCATGTCCCACCCGGTGAGCCCCTCGGCCATGGCCACGGGCACCAGCCGGGCCCCGGCCTCGCGCATCAGCTGGAGGATGTTGGCGTACGAGGGCGACTCGACGGCGACGCGCTCACCCCGTCCCGCGAACAGGTGGCAGATGGCGTCGATCGCGCCCATCGCCCCGGTCGTCACCATGATCTGCTCGGGCATGGTCGGAATCCCGCGCGCGGTGTACCGCTCGGCGATCATCGCCCGCAGCGCGGGCAGCCCGGCGGGGTAGTCGCCGTGCGTGTGCGCGTAGGGGGGCAGTTCCTCCAGCGCGCCCTGGACGGCCCGGGTGAGCCAGGGTTCAGGAGCGGGAAGGGCGGCGCAGCCGAGGTCGATCAGCGAGCCGAGTGCCTCCGGAGGCAGAGGCTCGAGACCGCGCGCGGGCAGCGGGTTCCCGGCCGGGACCGCGGTCCAGCTGCCGGCTCCGCGCCGGGACTCCAGGAACCCCTCGCTGCGCAGCGCCTCGTACGCGGCGGCGACCGTCGTGCGACTGACGGACAGGGAGAGGGCGAGTTCCCGTTCGGCGGGCAGCCGGGCTGCCACCGGGACCCTCCCTTCGAGGACCAGCAGCCGGATGCCGTCGGCGAGGGCACGGTAGGCCGGCGGCCGGCGCGTGCCGGGGCCCGCCGGGCGGTCCTGCTGGGAGCTGAGGAGCCGGGCAAGCTGCGCCGCACCCACGGCCGAAGTCCACTCCGCCATCGAAATCAGTCCACCTTCCCCGGATTGGCCATGGATGGCCTCTCCATCCAAGCCACAGGGTGTCATGCAGCAGTCCACCACCGCCATACAGGGGGCGCATCATGTTCACGCGGGATCGGCTCACCCGGCGACTCGTCCAGCTCTACAGCGGTCTCGCGCTGTACGGCGCCAGTTCGGCACTGCTCGTCCGGTCGGGGCTCGGCCTGGAGCCGTGGAACGTGCTGCACCAGGGGCTGTCCGAGCGGACCGGCCTGTCGATCGGTGTCGTCCTGACCCTCATGGGCGCAGCGGTGCTGCTCGTGTGGATCCCGCTGCGCCAGCGGCCCGGGCTGGGCACGATCTCCAACGTGCTGGTCATCGGCATGGTGATGGACGGGGTCCTGGTCCTGGTGCCCGAGGCGCACGGCCTCCTGCCGCGCGTCACGCTGATGCTGGCGGGGATCGTCCTGAACGGCGCGGCGACCGGCCTGTACATCGCGGCCCGCTTCGGACCGGGCCCCCGCGACGGCCTCATGACCGGACTGCACCGGCTCACCGGCGTCTCGATCCGGCTGGTGCGCACGGGCATCGAGCTCACCGTGGTCGCGACCGGCTTCGCCCTCGGCGGCACCGTCGGGACGGGCACCCTGCTGTACGCCCTGACGATCGGCCCCCTCACGCAGACGTTCCTGCGTGTGTTCGCCGTCCCTGCGGCATCCGGCGTCAGCACCACCGTTGCCACCGGTCAACCCCGAGGGGCGATACTGCGTCCGTGACCCCGCGGATACGCCATCCCTACCTCGACCATCCCGGCCCGATCGCCTTCGCCCACCGGGGCGGAGCGGCGGACGGCCTGGAGAACACCGTGCGGCAGTTCCGGTGCGCGGTCGAGGCCGGTTACCGGTACATCGAGACCGACGTGCACACCACCCGGGACGGACGGCTCGTCGCCTTCCACGACGCGACCCTGGACCGGATGACGGACGGCGCGGGCCGGATCGCCGACCTGCCGTGGCAGGAGGTACGGCAGGCGCGCGTGGCGGGCGGGGAACCGCTGCCCCTCTTCGAGGAGCTCCTGGAGACCTTCCCCGGCGTGCGCTGGAACGTGGACGTCAAGGCGGAGGCCGCCCTGCTGCCCTTCCTCGACCTGGTCGGCCGGACGGACTCCTGGGACCGGATCTGCCTCGGCTCGTTCTCCGAGGCACGGGTGGTCCGCGCCCAGCGACTGGCCGGCCCCCGCCTGGCCACGTCGTACGGCACACGCGGTGTGCTGGGCCTGCGGCTGCGCTCCTTGGGGCTGCCGGCCGCGGTCCGCCACTCTGCGGTGGCCGCCCAGGTCCCCGAGGTCCAGTCCGGCATCCAGGTCGTGGACCGGCGCTTCCTGCACGCCGCCCATGTACGCGGGCTCCAGGTGCACGTCTGGACCGTCAACGACGGCGAGAGCATGCACCGGCTTCTCGACCTGGGCGTGGATGGCATCATGACCGATCACATCGACACGTTGCGCGAGGTCATGGAGGACCGCGGCGTCTGGGCCTGAGGCCCACGTCCGACCCCTCTGCGCGTTCACGGGGAAAGCGAGGGCACGGGTGGGCAACGGCACCGTGCGGACACCGCCGGCCGACGGATCGGCGGAGCTGAGGCGCGAGCAGCGCGGCTGGTACTTCTACGACTGGGCCTGCTCCGTCTACTCGACGAGCGTGCTGACCGTGTTCCTCGGCCCCTATCTGACCTCGGTCGCCAAGTCGGCCGCGGACGCCGACGGGTACGTCCACCCCCTCGGCATCCCGGTGCGGGCCGGCTCCTTCTTCGCCTATTCGGTGTCCCTGTCGGTGGTCGTGGCCGTGCTGGTGATGCCGCTGGTGGGCGCCGCCGCCGACCGCACGGGCCGCAAGAAGCCCCTGCTCGCGGCCGCCGCCTACACCGGTGCCACGGCCACGGCGGCCATGTTCTTCCTGGACGGCGACCGCTACCTGCTGGGCGGGGCCCTCCTGATCATCGCGAACGCCGCGCAGTCCGTGGCGATGATGCTCTACAACTCCTATCTGCCGCAGATCGCCCCGCCCGAGCAGCGGGACGCCGTCTCCTCCCGCGGCTGGGCCTTCGGTTACGCGGCGGGTTCACTGGTCCTCGTCGCGAACCTGGTCCTCTACACGGGGCACGAGGGTTTCGGCCTCTCCGAGAGCACGGCGGTCCGCATCTGTCTGGCCTCGGCGGGCCTGTGGTGGGGCGCGTTCGCCCTCATCCCGCTGCGGCGGCTGCGCGATCGCCGGGCGGCGGGGCGGGAGGCGGCCCTGCCGGGCTTCAAGCAGCTCGCGGCGACGGTCCGCGACATGCGCCGCCACCGGCTGACGCTGGCCTTCCTGCTCGCTTACCTCGTCTACAACGACGGCATCCAGACGGTGATCTCCCAGGCCTCCGTCTACGGCTCCGAGGAGCTCGGCCTCGGGCAGTCCACCCTCATCGGTGCCGTGCTGCTGGTGCAGGTACTGGCGGTGGCGGGCGCGCTGACCATGGGCCGGCTGGCCCGGGTCTACGGGGCCAAGCGCACGATCCTCGGTTCGCTCGTCGCGTGGACGGTGACGCTGGCGGCCGGGTACTTCCTGCCGGCCGGGGCGCCGGTGTGGTTCTTCGTCCTGGCCGCCGGGATCGGCCTGGTCCTGGGCGGCAGCCAGGCGCTGTCCCGCTCGCTGTTCTCCCATCTGATCCCGCCGGGCAAGGAGGCCGAATACTTCTCGGCGTACGAGATGAGCGACCGCGGCATGAGCTGGCTCGGGCCGCTGCTGTTCGGGGTCACCTACCAGCTGACCGGGAGCTACCGGGACGCGATCATCTCGCTGGTGGCCTTCTTCGTTCTCGGGTTCGTCCTACTCGCGCGGGTGCCGGTGCGGCGTGCGATCGGCGAAGCAGGGAATCCGGTTCCAGACAGGATTTAGCACTCGGAGCGAAAGGGCTGTAGTGTACGCGTTTGGCCTGCCAGGCGGACCGTTACTGCGCGTCAAAGATGCCGAAACGCTGGGTTATATCTGCTATCAGATGTGACAAACCGGGCGCTGGTGGGTACAACAAGGGCGGCTACGACGGCGACGCACGACCCGGAACGGGACTCGGAACGGGAATCTTTACCGCCGACCGGACGTTGACCGGATGACGACGACAGCGACACCTGTCCTGTGGGCGACAAGCCCGGGAGGCACGATTCATGAGTGAGCGAGCTCTTCGCGGCACGCGCCTCGTGGTGACCAGCTACGAGACGGACCGCGGCATCGACCTGGCCCCGCGCCAGGCCGTGGAGTACGCATGCGAGAAAGGGCACCGCTTCGAGATGCCCTTCTCGGTCGAGGCGGAGATCCCGCCGGAGTGGGAGTGCAAGGTCTGCGGGGCCCAGGCACTCCTGGTGGACGGCGACGGCCCGGAAGAAAAGAAGGCCAAGCCCGCGCGTACCCATTGGGACATGCTGATGGAGCGGCGCACCCGCGAGGAACTCGAAGAGGTCCTCGAGGAGCGCCTGGCGGTACTGCGATCCGGTGCGATGAACATCGCTGTTCATCCCCGCGACAGCCGCAAGTCGGCATAGTCCGCGAGGGCCTGGCCGAAGTAAAGCGCATCAGAAGACCGCGGGCGCCGTACGAGTAGTACGGCGCCCGCGGTCTTCCGCGTGTTCGTTGCACGGGCTGCCGAGTGTCCGGTGCCCGGGCAGCGACGTGTCCGGTGCCCGGGTGTGTACGCCCGGGCGTCCGGTGCCCGGGTGTGTACGCCCGGGCGTCCGGTGCCCGGGTGTGTGCGCCCGGGCGGGGCTCAGTGCGTCAGCGGCGGGCGGGGCGGTTGCGGCGCGTCCCGGGGTTCGTCCCTGATGACCTCGCCCCGGACGACCTTGCCGTCGGGCTGGTGCATCCGGGCCTGCTGGAAGGCGCCGCCCAGGGTGCCCGGGCGGGCCTCCCTGAGCTTGCGCTCGAAGGTGCGCTCCGCCGAGCGGCTCACCGCCTTCTGGACCGGCGGCAGCAGCAGGAGCAGGCCCACCGCGTCCGACGCCAGGCCGGGGATGATCAGGAGCAGGCCGCCCAGCATCATCAGGCCGTTGCCCTCGCTGCCCGGGCGGGCCGCGTCGGGCATCACACCGCTCTGCTGCTGTTGCAGCGCCTCGGAGAGCTTGCGGAAGGCCCGCCGGCCGGCCCGCTTGATGACGACCGAGCCGAGGACGAGCCCCGCCAGCAGGACGAGGAAGACCACCAGCCCGCTGGTCGCCCCCGCGACCAGCGTGAGCAGCCAGATCTCCAGCACGAACCACGCGGCGACACCCAGCGGCAGGAACGTACGCAGCCGGGAGCGCCGGGGCCGGGCAGGGGGCAGCGGGGTCTGAGCGCCAGTCGTCATGCCTCCAGTGTGCCTGGCCCCGGCTCAGCACGGGATAAGGCCACCATCAGCCCTTCCTGTGAGCGGTTGCCCCGGACGGAGTGCGCGACTACGGCTTGGAGGGCTTGCCGCCGCGCCCCGTGACCTTGCCGACCCGCTCCCCCACGCCCCAGGCCGTGACGCGCCACAGCGCCTCCACGAGGATGTCGCGGCTCATCTTGGAGTCGCCGAGTTCGCGCTCGACGAAGGTGATGGGCACTTCGACCACGTGGTAGCCGGCCCGGACCGCGCGGCGGGCGAGGTCGACCTGGAAGCAGTACCCCTGCGAGGCGACCTCGTCGAGGCCGAGGCCCTCCAGGGTCTCGCGGCGGAAGGCGCGGTAGCCGCCGGTGATGTCGCGCAGCGGCAGGTCGAGCGCCAGCCTGGAGTAGAGGCTGCCGCCCCGGGAGATCACCTCACGGGACTTCGGCCAGTTCACCACCCGGCCGCCCGGCACCCAGCGCGAGCCCAGCACCAGGTCGGCGCTCTTGAGGGCGGTGAGCAGACGGGGCAGTTCCTCGGGCTGGTGGGAGCCGTCGGCGTCCATCTCGACCAGCACGCCGTAGTCGCGCTCCAGGCCCCAGTGGAAGCCCGCGAGGTAGGCGGCGCCCAGACCCTCCTTGCCCTTGCGGTGCAGCACGTGGACGTGGTCGTCCTCGACGGCCGCTTCGTCGGCCAGCTTGCCCGTGCCGTCCGGGCTGTTGTCGTCGGCCACGAGCACGTGCGCCTCGGGGACGGCCTTGCGTACCCGGCCGACGATGCTCTTGATGTTCTCCGCCTCGTTGTAGGTCGGGATGATCACCAAGGCCGTACCGAGCGGGCCGAACTTCCTCACCTGGGCTTCTGCCGGGAGGGTTCCGTCGCCGTCGTTCACTGCTGCCCCTTCATCTTCATACGCAGGGGTCCACCATAGTGGGCCCGGCCTGCGATGACATGACAGGGCGTTCGAATCGTGGTGTCGAATCCGCACGACGCGGGTAGGGGCGCGCCTCCCAATGTGCGCGTACGGCGGATGGGGGCCCGGCGCCCTTCGGGCCGGCCTGGGATCCGCCGGCTGCGGATCGACCGAGAGCCGTTGTCTACTGAGCGCCCGGGCCCCACCCGGGTCACACCTCCCCGACCGGCCGGAACGTTCCCTCGGCGCTGCGCCGGCCTGAGCCTGGCTCCCAGTGGCGGTGCCCCGGTGCGGCACACCGTCCCTGACCCGGCGGCGCCGCGGCGAGTGCTCGGACGTTCCCGGTCGGGCGTCCGGTGGTGGACTCGGACGAACCTACCGGCCTCCTGCGGCCGCCTGTCAACAGCCGTCCGACCTGCACGTCTTGTGGCAATGCCCTGGTCAGGGCCGAGGATGCGCAGGTCGCGCGCCGGGGGTGCGGCGCACGACTTCATGCCCGCCACCCCCGTAGATCACTCGCCCGGCCCTACGAAGACCGTGCGACCGCCCACGACGGTGCGCAGACAGACGGGCAGGTCGCGGCCCGGGGTGAGGTCGGGCAGTCCCGGGGTGCCGGAGCGGGGGTCCGTGGACCAGCGGGCGACACGGTCGTCCGGGGCCTGGACGACGAGTTCACCGGTGCGCCAGACGGCGTAGTCGGCGGGGGCGCCGGGGACCAGCACGCCCGCGTCGTCCCGTCCGACGGCCCGCCAGCCGCCGCGCGTGTGCGCCGTGAACGCGGCGCGCACGGAGACGCGGTGCTCCGGCGTGCGGTGGAAGGCGGCGGCCCGGACCGTGCCCCACGGGTCGAGCGGGGTGACCGGGCTGTCGGAGCCGAACGCGAGCGGGACACCGGCGCGCAGCAGGGCCGCGAAGGGGTTCAGGGCCCGAGCCCGCTCCTTCCCGAGCCGCTGCGCGTACATGCCCCCCTCGCCGCCCCACAGGGCGTCGAACGCGGGCTGCACGGAAGCGGTGAGGCCGAGTTCGGCGAAGGCGGCGACACTCTCCGGGGTGAGCATCTCGGCGTGCTCGACGCGGTGCCGGGCGGCCCGGATCCGGCCGAGCCCGAGCTTGTCGGCGGCAGCGCGCACGCCCTCCACCACGGCGTCCACGGCGGCGTCGCCGATGGCGTGGAAACCCGCCTGAAGACCCGCCTCCGTGCACGCCACGACGTGCGCCGCGACCGCGGCGGCGTCCAGGTGGGCGATGCCGGTGTGCCCGGCGTCGTCGTACGGCTGGTGCAGACAGGCCGTGTGCGAGCCGAGGGCACCGTCGACGAACAGATCCCCCGCGGCGCCGGCCGCGCCCAGCTCCCGCGCCTTGGCGACATCCTGCTCGGCCCAGTAGCCGACGACCCGCGGTCCGGGCTCTTCCCCCGCGAGGCGCAGCAAGCCGGTGAAGTCGTCCTCGGAGGAGATCTCGGGCCCGGCGCACTCGTGGACCGTGCCGATCCCGAGGGAGACGGCGTGCGCGAGGGCGGCGCGTTGCGCCTCCGTGCGCTGTTGCGGCGTCACGGCGGCGAACGCCGCGCGCCGCACGGCGTGATGGGCGTCCGCGGTGAGCGGACCGTCCGCACGGGCGACATCGGGAACCTGGTCGAGCAGGGCGGAGCTCACGACCGCCGAGTGGACGTCGATCCGGCTGAGGTAGAGAGGCCGGTGTCCGGTGACCTCGTCGAGTTCGGCCCGCGTCGGGGGCCGGCCTCCGGGCCAGCGGGCGGCGTCCCACCCGTGCCCGAGCAGGACGCGGTCGCCCGGACGCGCGGCGGCGAAGTCCCGTACGAGGGCGAGGGCGGCTTCGAGAGAGGGGGCGCCGGACAGATCGAGCCCGGTGAGGGCGAGCCCCGTGGCGGTGGTGTGCACATGCGCGTCCGTGAACGCCGGAGTGACCAGCGCCCCATCGAGATCGACGACCTCGTCGACCCCGTCAGCGAAGGCGTCTGCGGCCCCTTCGGACCCCACCCAGGCGATCTGCCCCCGCTCCACGACCATCGCGGTGGCGAAGGGGTCGGCGGGGCTGTGGACCTCTCCACGGCGGAGAAGAACGGTCTTGGGCGGGGCGGCGGACTCACTCATGGAGCACAGTCTCACAGGGGCGGGGGCGGCACCGGAATCAGGGGCGCGGGGAACTGAGCGATCAGCCCCACATGACCCGCGGTCGCCGGAGCACCGGTCAGATCCGCGGCGGTCGTGCCTCGTACGGCGTGGACAGCACCACCGTCGTCCGCGTGGACACCCCGGCCAAGGACCGCAGCCGGGCCAGCAGCTCCTCCAGCTCGTGCGGCGTCGCCACCCGCACCTTCAGGATGTAGTTCTCGTCGCCCGCGACACTGTGGCACGCCTCGATCTCGGGCACGCCGGCCAGCCGGTCCGCGATGTCGTCCGGCGCGCTGGGATCGAACGGTTTCACCGAGATGAACGCCGTCATCGGCAGCCCCACGGCCTCCGGGTCCACGACCGCGGCATAGCCCCGGATGACACCCCGCTGTTCCAGCCGCCGCACCCGCTGGTGCACGGCCGACGTGGACAGCCCCGTGGCCTTGCCCAGGTCGGTGTAGCTCATCCGCCCGTCCTTGACGAGCAGCTGCACGATCTGTCGGTCCAGCTCCTCCATGGCGCAAGAACCTACAGGGCGGTTGATCTCCTCGGATACCTGAGCAGCCCAGGTCATGCCCGGTTCGTGATGTGGCCGGAAGCCGACGGTCAGCCGTCCGGGGGACAAATGCGCCGCAGTGGACACCTGCACGGGGCATGTGACGAACGCCACAGGCCTCGAACGGTCTCCGTGATGTTCTCGTGATTACCGCCCAGGGGTGACGGGAAGTGCTTGCTGTGGCCGAGGCCGCAGTGCCTGTTACGGCCCAGTCCGAGGGGGAGAACCCAATGCAGAGTCTTAAGCGCCCTGGTCGCACCGCACCCAAGCGGCAGCAGCTCGTCATCGAGCCCGAGCCGGAGGGCGTCGAACCCGACGCATTCGACGACGAACTCGACGCCTACGACACGTTCGAGATGTTCCGGGTCGTCTGCCCGGACTGCGCGCAGCCCATCGCCCTGCTGGCGGACGAGGAGGTTCTGCCGGAGCACGCGCTGTGCGCCTCGCCGTGGAACCCCTTCGGGCTCACGGTCTGCGCCGGGACCGGCCGCAGGGCCGCGGACGCCCGCGCCGCGGACGAGTCCGCGGAACCGCAGGAGCAGGACACCGCACTGCTGTTGACGCTCCCTCAGGGGCTCGACTGGCGGACCCAGCCCTTCTCGCACGTCGGCGGCCCGGGCTCACGGCCCATCAGGGTTCCGGTCATGCGCCGCGCGGCCTGAGCACGGGCTCTCCTGGCCCGTTCGCTCCACACCCGTAGCTGAACCGCACCACGGCTCGGATCGCCGTAGTGCGGTTCGGTGTGCCCGGAGCCGTGTGCGGCATTGAACGAACGCCCGATTCCGTCATCCGGTGACCTGTCCGGGCTTCGCCGCGTTGCCCTGGTATGACCCCCATCTCCTCAGCGACCGGGCGTCAGCGCCTCCTGTACGTCCCGCCGCCCGCAGAATCGGTTCGGCCGGCCCCGCCCCGCTACCAGGACCCGCCGATCTACCGCGACTTGATGCGGACCTGGGCCGAGGGCGGCCGCACCCTTCCGGGCCGGCACGACCCGGAGTGGATGCGGCTCGCGGCCCCCTGGCGGGGCCTCGACCAGTTCAGCGTTCCTCTGGACCCACGAGATGGCGGGCGATGACCATCCGCTGGATCTGGTTGGTGCCCTCCACGATCTGCAGCACCTTGGCCTCGCGCATGTAGCGCTCGGCCGGGAAGTCGGCGGTGTAGCCGTAGCCGCCGAGGATCTGCACGGCGTCGGTGGTGACCCGCATCGCCGTGTCGGTGCAGTGCAGCTTGGCCATGGCCGCCTGCCTCGCGAACGGCCGGCCCGCGTCCTTCAGCCGCGCCGCCGCGAGATAGAGCGCGCGGCCCGCCTCGATCTGCGTCGCCATGTCGGCGAGCATGAACCGCAGCCCCTGGAAGTCGGCGATCGGCTTGCCGAACTGGCGCCTTTCGGCCGCGTAGGCGAGTGCCTCGTCGAGCGCGGCCTGGGCCACACCGATCGCGCACGCCGAGATGCCGAGCCGCCCCGAGTCGAGCGACGACAGGGCGATCGCGAAGCCCTGCCCCTCCTCGCCGATGCGGCGGTCGTCCGAGACGCGGACGCCGTCGAAGTGCACCTGCGCGGTGGGCGAGCCCTTCATGCCCATCTTCTTCTCGGGCACCGCGGCGCTCAGCCCTTCGGCGTCGCCGGGCACCAGGAACGCGCTGATCCCGCGCGGACCCTCCTCGCCGGTGCGCGCCATCACCGTGTAGAAGTCCGCGATGCCGCCGTGCGTGATCCAGGCCTTGGTGCCGGTGATCACCCAGTCGTCGCCGTCCCGGACGGCCTTGGTACGCAGGGCCGCCGCGTCCGAGCCGGAGTGCGGCTCGGAGAGGCAGTAGGCGCCGAGCAGGCCGCCGCCGAGCATCGCGGGCAGGTGCTCGACCTGCTGCTCCTTGGTGCCGTACGCGGCCAGCGCGTAGGAGGCCAGGGAGTGGACGCTGACGCCGAGGCCCACGGTGAGGCGGGCCGCGGCGAGCTCCTCCAGGACCTGGAGGTAGACCTCGTAGGGCTGGTCGCCGCCGCCGTACTCGGAGTCGTACGGCAGGCCCAGCAGCCCGGAACGGGAGAGCAGTGTGAACAGCTCGCGGGGGAAGCGGCCGGCGTCCTCCTCCTCGGCCGCCTTCGGGGTGATCTCCTGCTGCGCGATGTCACGCACGAGTGAGATCAGGTCCCGGGCCTCCTCCGTGGGCAGTTGTCGGTCCACCGGCTGCGGGGCGCGGTCGGGCATGGCGACGCTCTCCTCCCTGTCGGGCACTGGCGGACGGGCCCATGGGTGGGGGCGGCTCCGCCGGGTCGTTCTGGTGCCTGGCCGATGCTTGCAGTCCCGGGTCTCGAGAGCTGCTGACCAGCGGCAGTGCGCTGTGAGTATGCCCGATCGGAGGCATCCCGTCACCAGTTAACGACCGCTCACTTCAAGAATAAGCCGCGCGCCCCAGGAGCGGCGAAATTGGTCCGCACCATTGACCCAACTGGTCTAGTCCTCCTACTGTTTCGCTCCACCGATTCACCGCGTTCATGCCAATCGGCGCGCGTTCCCCTCTCCCCACGAGGAGACACCGGATGCACACCCCCCACCGTTTTGGCTTCCGGGCCATCGTGTCCGCGGCCTGCTGCGCCGTCCTCGGCGCCGGTCTGCTGGCCGGCGTGGGCACCTCCGCCACCGCGGCGACCTCGGCTCAGGAGGCCGCCGCCGGTTCGAAGGCCGCCCCCGGCGCCCGGGCCGCCGGATCCAAGGTCATCGGGTACTTCACCGAATGGGGCACCTACGACCGCAAGTACCACGTCAAGAACATCGAGACGTCCGGGTCGGGCAGCAGGCTCACCCACATCAACTACGCCTTCGGCAACGTCACCGGCGGCAAGTGCGTCATGGGCGACGGCTACGCCGCCACGGACCGGGCCTACACTGCCGCCGAGTCCGTCGACGGCAAGGCCGACACCTGGGACCAGCCGCTGCGCGGCAACTTCAACCAGTTGCGCAAGCTGAAGCAGAAGCACCCGGATCTCAAGGTCCTGTGGTCCTTCGGCGGCTGGACGTGGTCGGGCGGCTTCGGTGAGGCCGCGAAGAACCCGGCCGCCTTCGCCCAGTCCTGCTACGACCTCGTCGAGAACTCCAAGTGGGCGGACGTGTTCGACGGCATCGACATCGACTGGGAGTACCCGAACACCTGCGGCGCCACCTGCGACACCAGCGGCAAGGCCGCCTTCAGGAACCTGATGCAGGCACTGCGGGCCAAGTTCGGCCAGCGCAACCTCGTGACCGCGGCGATCACCGCCGACGCCACCCCGGGCGGCAAGATCGACGCGGCGGACTACGCGGGCGCGGCCCGGTACGTCGACTGGTACAACCCGATGACGTACGACTTCTTCGGCGCCTGGGACGCGGCCGGCCCGACGGCCCCGCACTCGCCGCTGACCTCGTACAGCGGCATCCCGAAGGCGGACAACCACAGCGCGGCGACCATCGCCAAGCTCAAGGGCCTCGGCATCCCCGCGTCCAAGCTGCTGCTCGGCATCGGCTTCTACGGCCGCGGCTGGACGGGCGTCACCCAGGCGGCTCCGGGCGGCACCGCGACCGGTCCGGCGGCGGGCACGTACGAGCAGGGCATCGAGGACTACAAGGTGCTCAGGAACACCTGCCCGGCGACGGGGACGGTGGCCGGCACGGCGTACGCCAAGTGCGGCGGCAACTGGTGGAGTTACGACACCCCGGCGACCATCGGCACCAAGATGAACTACAAGAACCAGCAGGGACTGGGCGGCACGTTCTTCTGGGAGCTGAGCGGCGACACCTCGAACGGTGAGCTGATCAAGGCCATCCGGTAGCGCGCCGAGCGAGGGGCGGAGGTCCGCGGCGGACCCTCCGCCCCTTCCTCATGCGCCTCGGCGGGCGGGCTGCGGTGCCGGGTGGGCGGGGTCGAGCTCCTCGATCGCACGCAGGACACCCCCGAGGGTCTTCACGAGCAGCTCGCACATGGTGTCGCGGGGGAGCTCGGGGCGGTCGATCCATTCGAGCGTGGCGCCCTCGACACCGCACACCCAGGACAGCAGGCCCATCCGCGTCAGCGCGGCGACGTCGGCCCGGCCGTACGCACCCTCGGCGATGGTCGTCACGACGGCCTCGCGCACTCCGTCACGGATGGCGTGCACCTCGGTGTCGAAGCCGACTCCGCCGCTCACGATCGTGCGGTACGCGGCCTGGTTGTGCTCGGCGTAGCGCAGATAGCTGTCGATGGTGCGCTGGACCCGGTCGACGGCGGGCAGTTCCAGACCGCTCGCGGCCAGGGTGAGCAGCTCGGTGACCGAGTCCTGGATGATGGCGAGGTAGTAGCCGCGCTTGGACTGGAAGTAGTAGTAGATCAACCCCTTGGCGACGTGCGCCTGCCGGGCGATGTCGTCCATCGACAGCGCGTCGTAGGACGTGTCGGCGAACAACCTGCGCCCGATGGCGATGAGTTCGGCACGGCGCGCCATCGAGCGCTCGGTGCCGCGGGCCCTGGGACGCGCGGCGGGCTGGGGGCTGATATTCAATTTCGACCCTGGTCTCAACGGGCGGGGTGGGACCTCCGCAGTATGGCAGGCCCCACTCCCGGTCCGTGGGTCAGGTCACAGCAGCCCCAGCTGGGTCACGAGCATCGCCACGACCACGACGAGGGCCCAGCCCATGAGGTGCTCGACGACTTTCGGACCGTCGTCCTGAGGGCCGCCGGTGCGGACGCGTGGGGCGGTCGCTGCGTGTGCGGTCATGGCTTCTCGCTCATTCGGTGGTACGGATGGACTCCCCCGGAGTTCCGTCCACCTTGCCACCGGAAGCGGCTTTTGCGGCCGAGAGCTTGCTCACACGCGTACGCCCACGGCCGCCAGCGCCTTGGTCTGGGCCGCGCTCGGGCGCGCCGGGAAGTAGAGGTAGCAGACGCCCCCCGTGCCCGAGACGACCTTGCCGGAGGCGTTGAACCGCTTGGTGCGGAGCCAGATGTTCTCGAACTCGCGCCGCCGGTACACGCGCCGTACGGCCTCGTTGCTCGCCGAGAAGGGGTCGTTGGCGATCACGTCGCCGTCGGCGGTGAAGCCGATGACGGTCATCAGATGCCCGGCGGTGCCGTAGCCGGCGCCCGTGAGCTCCTCCTTCAGGAACGACTGGGACGTTATGGCCGGGACGCCCGCGGCGATCAGCGTCTCCAGGTCGGTGAGCGATCCGAGCCGGGTGACCACGCCCTGGAGGTCCTTGAACGTGGCCGCGTAGGCGGCGTTGAACGGCCAGTTGCCGCAGCCCCCGTACTGGTAGTCGTAGGTGAAGCGGGCCGCGTGGCAGACCTGCGGGTCGGCGTAGGAGGGGTCGACCCAGGCCAGCTGCCCGTCGGTGAGCCGGCCGCCCCAGTACTCGATGATCATCTGGGAGGACGTCGGGCTGCACCAGGCCTCGCCGCCGTTGTCGTACTCGGGGTACTGGCCCTTGTGGATCTCCTGCGAGTAGCGCGGGACGGCCAGTTCCTTCGCGAGGCCGGGCACGGACGCCGGGACGGTGAACCGGTCGGGCACGTCGGAGCCCATGACGCCGAGCCGCCACACGGTCGGGGTCGCCTTGGTGCCGGGCTTGCGGTAGAGGGTCAGGCGCAGCCGGTACGACCTGAGGCGCAGACCGGTGGACGCGTCGTCGATCGCCAGGGTGTCGGTCCAGACGGTGCTCTTGCCGTCGCTCTGGTCGTCGACCGAGGTACGCCGGATGTCCTGGTCGCCGGCCGCCCAGCGGGCCATCACGTACCAGGGGGTGCTGGTGCCGTCGGTATAGGTGCCCTTGATCTCGATCTGGATCCAGGTGCCGGCCAGGGTGCGCGCGTTCCAGGAGACGATCGCCTCGGTGGCGGGGGCGGTGAGCCGGTGGACGGGGGACGTCCAGGTGCCGAACTCCCAGTCTGCGGTCTTGCCGGTGTGCGGATCCGTGTAGGCGGCGGTTCCGGCGGGCTTCGCGATCTTCAGGCCCGGGCGGGTGCCCGCGACGGCCCCGGTGCCCTTGGCGGTGCCGCCGCGCCAGTCGCCGTACGAGACCCAGCCCCGGTTGTCGACGGTACGGGCCGGGAGGGCCCGGGCGGGATCTGTGGCGTCGGTCGTCACGGGGGCCTCGGGGTCGGCGGCCGCCGGGCCCACGCCCGCGGTGACGGCGGCGGCGACCGCGGCGGCCAGGACGGTGCGACGGGAGGGCGGTTCGGCTCTGCGCATGGCGGGGACCCCCGGATGTCGGAGTCGGGCAGGGGCGGGGCAGGTCCGTGCACGGTCGGTCGTATCCGTACGTGCGCCACATATGAGCACAGCCCGCCGTCTCCTGCCAGCACTTCGACGCGCGCCGCGCCCACCAATATTGGCGTCGACCAGTGGCATCCGCGCCGGATCCCGTCGTTAGAGTGCTGAGCGAGATGAATCCCTCCTTCCGCCCCGCCCCTGGCCCCGCCGTCCGCGACCTGGCCGCCCGCGTCCGGCGCCTCTCCCCCTCCTGCGGCCCGGTCCGGCTCGTCGGCGTCGACGGACACGCCGGGTCCGGAAAGAGCACGTTCGCCGGGCAGTTGGCCGCGGCGCTGGACGGTGCGCCGGTGCTGCGCCTCGACGACATCGCCAGCCACGACGCGCTGTTCGACTGGACAGGCCGGCTGCTGAAGCAGGTGATCGAGCCGCTCTCCCAGGGCCGGGCGGCGCACTACGTCCCCTATGACTGGCGGGCCCGCCGCTTCGGTCCGCCGCGTCCGCTCCCGCCGGCCCCGGTGCTCCTCGTGGAGGGCGTCGGCGCCGGGCGCCGGGCCCTGCGCTCCCATCTGGCCCTGCTGCTGTGGATGGAGCTGCCGCGCGAGGAGGCCTGGGCGCGAGGAAGGTCGCGTGACGGGGAGGAACAGCGGGAGTTCTGGGACGGGTGGGTTCCGGCGGAGCGCCGACATTTCGCCGACGATCCCTCGCGGCCGTTCGCCGACCTGCTGGTACGGCAGCGGGATGAGGGATACGAGGTGCTCGCGGGGCCGGCTGGGACCGTTGGATCGGACCAGCCCCTCACGCACGGTGACGGGCCGCCCGCTGTGTGCTGAACTTGTGAAGGCGCTTGCGGGACAAGTTGCCGGAGTGCTCCAACTCGGCTTGACCGCTGGGCCGTACAGGTCTTACGTTCTCAATGTGCGGCATCGGAGCCGCCCACAGACGCGAAGCCCCCGGTTGTTCCCCCGTGATCGGGGGCTTCGTTCTGCCTTCTTCCGGTTTTGCGGCCGTCCCGGTGCGCCGGGCGCTCACCCTGGGTCACCGTACGCGGGTGCGCCGCGCCCGCTCCCACCTCGCCGAACGGCCCGTGCGGCACCCTACGGGCGCGCCGCCCCCGCAGGTACGATGCCCTCGTCGCGACCTGCGGACGGTTGCTTCGCGCACCGTGCAACTCCGGTCCGTGGCACAGCGGTTCGAGCAGGGCAGCGCCGGCTGGGGGACGGCTCGTTGGCATACCGACGGGGGCACGCTTTGTGGGGGACGTGATGGACTTCGGCACGCAGGGCCCTCAGGCCCCGGCCGACCTGGCCTGGCTGCGAGGCGTGGACGCCTACACCATGGGCGCGTATCCGCAGGCGGAGGAGGAGTTCCGCGCGGCCGTGCGCATGGACCCCGGGATGGCCGACGGGTGGCTGGGGCTGCACGCGCTGCGTGTCGACACGACGACCGCGCTGCTGCGGATGTTCCGGCACCGGGACCGTTTCGGGGAGCAGCGCTCCCGCTACCGCCGCACGCTCAACTCCTGGTACTGGCTGGGCTGGTGGGTGCAGCCCGTGCTCGAGAGCCCCCGCGATCTGCTGCTCGCGCACGCCTCCCACTGGCTGGACGGCCGCCACGTCCCCGAACTGGACCAGGCCCTCGCCGGGCTGCCGCCCGTCGACACCGACCACCAGGTCCGTTTTCTGCACTCCTGCCGCGCCTACCTGGTCAAGGACTGGGAGCAACTGGTCCGCCACACCGACCCGCTGCTCGGCGATCCGATGCTCGGCATCGAGGCCGGCCTGTTCGGCGGCATGGCCCGGGTCCGCCTGGAGATGTACGGCCAGGCCGAACCGCTGCTGTCCGCCGCGCTGATGCGCTGCCGCAGCGAGCAGCCGCAGCGCAAGGAGCTGCGCTACTGGCTGGCCCGGGCGCACGAGGGCACGGGCCGCAGCGCCGCCGCACTCCCCCTGTACCGGGCCGTGCACCGCGTCGACCCGGCCTTCATGGACACCTCCGCCCGGCTCGCCGCCATCGCGGAGGGCGACGGGTACGACGACGTCACGGACCTCGCGGCGATCACACTCACCGGCGCGGGCCAGGACGCCGTGGACGGACCGGACGGGTTCGATCCGCTCTTCGGCATCGAGGGACGCGACCTGAGACTGCCCGACCCCGAGCCGCCGGTCGGTCCCCTGCCGCCGGTGACCGGCCCGCCGGTGCGTGAGCGGACCGGCCCCGTCCCCTCCCTGCCCGCCGGGCCCACCGACCCGGCGTTACTGGAGGAGGCACTCGCCGAACTGGAGCGCATGGTGGGTCTGGAGCCGGTGAAGCGCCAGGTCAAGGCGCTGTCGGCGCAGCTGAACATGGCCCGGCTGCGGGCCGGGCAGGGCCTTCCGGTCCAGCCGCCGAAGCGCCACTTCGTCTTCTCCGGTCCCTCCGGCACCGGCAAGACCACCGTCGCCCGCATCCTCGGCCGCGTCTTCTACGCCCTCGGGCTACTCGGCGGCGACCATCTCGTGGAGGCCCAGCGGGCCGACCTGGTCGGCGAGTACCTCGGGCAGACGGCGGTGAAGGCGAACGACCTGATCGACTCGGCCCTCGGCGGCGTCCTCTTCGTCGACGAGGCCTACTCGCTGTCCAACTCGGGCTACGGCAAGGGGGACGCGTACGGCGACGAGGCCTTGCAGGTGCTGCTGAAGCGTGCGGAGGACAACCGCGACCACCTCGTGGTGATCCTGGCCGGCTACCCGGAGGGCATGGACCGCCTGCTCACCGCGAACCCCGGGCTGTCGTCCCGGTTCACCACCCGCGTCGACTTCCCCTCGTACCGGCCGCTCGAACTCACCGAGATCGGCAAGGTGCTCGCCGCGGAGAACGGCGACCTGTGGGACGACGAGTCCCTCGACGAGCTGCGGTCCATCGCGGGGCACGTGGTGGACCAGGGGTGGATCGACGAGCTGGGGAACGGGCGGTTCCTGCGGACGCTGTACGAGAAGAGCTGCGCGTACCGGGATCTTCGGCTGTCCGTCTACCCGGGCGTTTTGGGCAGGGAGGACCTGGCGACGTTGCGGCTGCCGGATCTGATGCAGGCGTACGGGGAGGTGTTGTCGGGGCGGGGGCCGCAGGATCCGTCGGCTGGGTGAGTTCGTCGGCCGCGGGCCGGTGGGGGCCGGCCGCGCAGTTCCCCGAGCCCCTGAGTGGGTGCCGTGAAGGCCGGTCGAACTGCGCGACCGGCCCCCACGCGCCCGGAGCTGCACTGCTAGGTCGCCAGCACCTCTTCGCCGGACCTCGGCTCGGTCAGCCTCACCTCGCGCACCTCACGATGCGCGGGATCCCGCACCTCCCCCACCAGCAGCTCCAGCACGTCCTCCAGGGCGACCAGGCCGAGCACCTTGCCGGAGGCGTCCGCCACCTGGGCCAGGTGGGTCGCCGCCCGCCGCATCACCGTCAGCGCGTCGTCGAGCGGCAGCTCGGACCGCAGCGTGGTCATGGGACGCCACAGGTGCTGCGGGACGGCCCGGTCCGAGTCCTCCACGTCGAGGACGTCCTTGACGTGCAGGTACCCCATGAACGCGCCGGTGTCCGCGGCGACCGGGAACCGGGAGTACCCCGTGCGGGCGGTGAGCTCGACGATGCGCCCGGGCGTGACCGACGGGCTGACCGTGACCAGGGATTCCCGCTTCAGCAGGACGTCCGTCACCGGGCGGGAGCCCAGCTCCAGGGCGTCCTCCAGGCGTTCGGCCTCCTCGGGGTCGAGCAGGCCCGCCTGGCCAGCGTCCTCCACCAGCCGGTTGAGCTGCTCGCTGGTGAAGACCGCCTCGACCTCGTCCTTGGGCTCGACGTGGAAGAGTCGCAGGATGCCCTGCGAGACCGCGCCGAGGGCGGCGGTGATGGGCTTGCAGAAGCGCGCGAACCAGACCAGGCCGGGGCTGAGCCACAGCGCGGCCTTCTCCGGCGCCGCCATCGCCAGGTTCTTCGGGACCATCTCACCGATGACGAGGTGGAAGAAGACCACCGCGGCCAGCGCGATGACGTAGGTGAGCGGGTGGATCATGCCGTGCGGCAGGTGGATCCACTCGAAGACCGGCTCCAGCAGGTGGGCGACCGTCGGTTCGGCGACCGCGCCGAGGGTGAGGGAGCAGATGGTGATGCCGAACTGCGCCGCCGCCATCATCTGCGGCAACCGCTCAAGGCCGTACAGGACCTGCCGGGCGCGGGCGGTGCCGAGCGGTTCGATCTGGCTGCGGCGTACGGAGACCAGCGCGAACTCGGCGCCGACGAAGAAGCCGTTGGCGAGCACGAGCAGCGCGGCGAACAGGAGTTGGAGCACGCTCATCGGACGGCCTCCGCCATGGAGACCACGGGGGCGGTCCGCACCAGCCGGACCCGTTCCGCGCGGTAGTGGCCGACCTGGCGCACCGCCAGCCGCCAGCCGGGCAGCTCCGCCTTGTCGCCGACGGCCGGGATACGGCCCAGCAGGTCGGCGATGAGGCCGGCGACGGTCTCGTACGGGCCCTCGGGCACGTGGAGGCCTATGCGTTGCAGGACGTCGACCCGGCAGCTGCCGTCGACGTCCCAGGCGGGCCTGCCGTCCTCGGGCGGCGCGGCGGCCAGCTCGGGCAGGTCGTGTCCGTCGTGCTCGTCGCGGACCTCGCCGACGATCTCCTCGACGATGTCCTCCAGCGTGACGACACCGGCGGTGCCGCCGTACTCGTCGACGACGACCGCGATCGGCTGCTCGCTGCGCAGGCGGGCCAGGAGCGGCCGTACGGGCAGCGTCTCGGGGACGAGGAGCGCCGGGCGGGCGATGTGGCCGACGGGGGTGCGCAGCCGGTCCTGGACCGGCACGGCCAGGGCGTCCTTGAGGTGGGCCATGCCGACGACCTCGTCGATCTTCTCCCGGTAGACCGGGAAGCGGGACAGGCCGGTGGCGCGGGTCAGGTTGACGACGTCCTCGGCGGTGGCCGAGGACTGCAGGGCGCTGACCTTCACGCGCGGCGTCATCACGTGCTGCGCGGTGAGCTCGCCCAGCGACAGGGTCCGCACGAACAGATCGGCCGTGTCCTGCTCCAGGGCGCCCGCGCGAGCCGAGTGGCGGGCCAGGGAGACGAGCTCTCCCGGGGTGCGGGCGGAGGCCAGCTCCTCGGTGGGTTCGATGCCCAGGGCGCGCACGAGCCGGTTGGCGACGGCGTTGAGGCCGGCGATGACCGGGCGGAACAGCCGGGCGAAGACGTGCTGCGGGCCCGCGACGAAACGCGCGACCTGCAACGGCCGGGACACCGCCCAGTTCTTGGGCAGCAGCTCGCCGATCACCATCTGCACGGCGGAGGCCAGCAGCATGCCGACGACGACGGTGACACCGGAGACGGCTCCCTCGGGGATGCCGACCGAGGTGAACGGGCCGTGCAGCAGCTCGGCGAGCGCCGGTTCGGCGAGCATGCCGACGACGAGCGAGGTGATGGTGATGCCGAGCTGGGTGCCGGAGAGCTGGAAGGACAGTTCCCTGAGTGATTCGACGACCCGGTGGGCGCGCCGGTCGCCTTCGGCGGCGGCCTTCTCGGCCTCCGCCCGCTCGACCGTCACGAGTCCGAACTCGGCCGCCACGAAGAATCCGTTGGCGAGAATCAGCAGGAACGCGGCTGCCAGGAGCAGCAGGGGGGTGGTCATGGTGCCGCCGCCTCCGCACGGTGGCGTACCTCGGCTACGAGGTCCGCGCTATGTCGGCAGGGGGCGGCGCAGGTACTGCAGGACGATCCGTCCATCGCCGGAGGGGGTCACTCCTCGGTTAGCAGGAGCCTCTGCGCACCGGTCGGGGCGACAGAAGCGGAGGCGCATCCATCACGCCTCCGCCAACAGATTAATCAAGACATGGCCCGGTTCGGCAGTGGCGGCCGCCCGGAGGATCCCGCGAGTCAGCTCTCGCGCCGGTCGGGGCCGGCTGTGGAACGGGCCTCGACAAGGGCCCGCAGCGCCCGGGCGTCGGCGATCGCACGCTGCTTGGCCAGGCCCGGCTGGATGCCCAGAGCAGGCAGGCTGGTGCCGTCGCTGAGGTTGAGGAACACCCAGGGGTCGCCCGGCCGGAGGGCCACCTGGAGGATCTCCGCCCACTCCAGCCGGCGCTTGTTCGTGAGATTGACGACAGTGACGCCGTCCTCCTCGACGACGACCTTGGGACGCGCCAGGAGCAGCAGCACGCCGTCCAGCAGGAGCGCCGTGACGATGAAGCTGACGCGTTCGCCGGGGCTGAGCTGCTTCAGCAGCATCGCGACCGCCGTGATCACCACGAAAATGGCGACGGCCGCGGTGAGCAGCACCACGCGGGTGCTGCCCGGCCGGAACGTGACGGGCAGGGTGGGCAGATCGGACATCTCGTGTACGCCCCTCAGAGACGGCAGGCGTGGATGGCCGTGGTCAGGATGGCCCGGGCGCCGATGTCGTACAGGTCGTCCATGATCCGCTGGGCTTCCTTGGCCGGCACCATGGCGCGGACGGCGACCCAGCCCTCGTTGTGCAGCGGCGAGACGGTCGGGGACTCCAGGCCGGGCGTGAGGGCGACGGCCTTCTCCAGCTGCTCGACGCGGCAGTCGTAGTCCATCATCACGTAGGTCCGCGCGACCAGGACGCCCTGGAGGCGGCGCAGGAACTGCTGCACCTTGAGGTCGTCGGCGTCCGCGCCGGTGCGGCGGATCACCACGGCCTCGGACTTCATGATCGGCTCGCCGGCGACCTCCAGGCCCGCGTTGCGCAGCGAGGTGCCCGTCTCGACGACGTCGGCGATGACCTGGGCGACGCCGAGCTGGATGGCGGTCTCGACGGCACCGTCGAGGTGGACGACGGAGGCGTCGATGCCGTGCTCGGCGAGGTGCGCCGCGACGATGCCCTCGTAGGAGGTGGCGACGGTCTTGCCGGACAGGTCGGCCAGGCCGCTGATCGTGCCGGGCTTGGCGGCGTAGTGGAAGGTGGAGCGGGCGAAGCCGAGGGCGAGGATCTCCTCGGCTTCGGCGCCGGAGTCGATGAGCAGGTCCCGGCCGGTGAGGCCGATGTCCAGCTGTCCGGAGGCGACGTAGATCGCGATGTCGCGGGGGCGGAGGTAGAAGAACTCGACCTCGTTCACCGGGTCGACGATCCGCAGTTCCTTGGACTCCCGGCGCTGCTGGTAGCCGGCCTCATGCAGCATCTCCGCCGCAGGGCCGGACAGGGAACCCTTGTTGGGGACGGCGATGCGCAGCATGAGGTCGGCTTCCTTTGCGTGGAGTCGTACGGGGACGGGTGCGGCTTACAGGTGGGCGTAGACGTCGTCGAGGGAGATGCCGCGGGCGACCATCATCACCTGGACGTGGTACAGCAGCTGCGAGATCTCCTCGGCGGCGGCTTCCTTGCCCTCGTACTCGGCGGCCATCCACACCTCGGCGGCCTCTTCGACGACCTTCTTGCCGATGGCGTGAACGCCCTTCTCGACCAGTTCTGCGGTGCGGGAAGTGGCGGGATCGCCCTGGGCGGCCTTGTGCTGGAGCTCGGTGAAGAGCTCCTCGAACGTCTTCTTGGACATGGTGACGCTCAGCCTATGCCACAGGTGGCTTCCGTCAGCGCCAGGGTTCGGATACTGAGCGGAGGGTGGCCGCGGTCGCCACCGCCGCCGTCACCGCCTCGTGTCCCTTGTCCTCGTTGGAGCCCTCGATGCCGGCGCGGTCCAGGGCCTGCTCCTCGGTGTCGCAGGTGAGCACGCCGAAGCCGACGGGAACGCCGGTGTCGACGGAGACCTGGGTGAGGCCCTGGGTCACGCCCTGGCACACGTACTCGAAGTGGGGGGTTCCGCCGCGGATGACGACGCCGAGGGCGACGATCGCGTCGTAGCCGCGGCCCGCGAGGACCTTGGCGACGACCGGGAGCTCCCAGCTGCCGGGAACCCGGAGCAGCGTCGGCTCGTCGATGCCCAGGTCGTGCAGGGCGCGCAGGGCGCCGTCCACCAGTCCGTCCATCACCTTCTCGTGCCACTGTGCCGCGATGACGGCGACCCGGAGGTCACCCACATTGCGCACGGACAGCTCCGGTGCACCCTTGCCGCTCACGTTGCTCCTCTAGTGCTCTGTTACTGGTTGCCGCAGGCCGGCACGGTGGTCGTGTCCAGCCAGGGCAGGTCGTGGCCCATCCGGTCCCGCTTGGTGCGCAGGTAGCGGAGGTTGTGCTCGCCGGCGTTCACGGGCATCGGCACCCGGGCCTTGACCACGATGCCGTGGCGGACGAGCGCGTCGGTCTTGTCGGGGTTGTTGGTCAGCAGCCGGACGCCGCGCACGCCGAGGTCGGCGAGGATCTGCGCGCCGGCGGCGTAGTCGCGGGCGTCGGCGGGCAGTCCCAGTTCCAGGTTGGCGTCGAGCGTGTCGCGGCCGCGTTCCTGGAGTTCGTAGGCGCGCAGCTTGGACATCAGGCCGATGCCGCGGCCCTCGTGTCCGCGCAGGTAGACCACGACGCCGCGGCCCTCTTCCTGGATGCGGGCGAGGGAGGCGTCCAGCTGGGGGCCGCAGTCGCAGCGGGCCGATCCGAAGACGTCGCCGGTGAGGCATTCGGAGTGGACGCGGACGAGGACGTCCTGGCCGTCTCCGATCTCGCCGTGCACCAGAGCGACGTGCTCGACGCCGTCGACCGTGGAGCGGTAGCCGTGTGCGGTGAAGGTGCCGTGGGTGGTGGGCAGCTGGGTCCTGGCCTCGCGGCGGACGGTGGGTTCGCTGCTGCGGCGGTAGGCGATCAGGTCCTCGATGGAGATGATCGTCAGGCCGTGCTTGCGGGCGAAGGGGATCAGCTCGGGCAGGCGCAGCATGGTGCCGTCCTCGCCGGCGATCTCGACGATCGCGCCGGCCGGGCGCAGGCCCGCGAGCCGGGCGAGGTCGACGGCGGCCTCGGTGTGGCCGTTGCGGGTGAGGACCCCGCCGGGCCGGGCGCGCAGCGGGAAGATGTGGCCGGGGCGGACGAAGTCGTCGGGGCCGGAGACGCCGTCGGCGAGCAGCCGGAGCGTGGTGGCGCGGTCGGAGGCGGAGATGCCGGTGCTCACGCCGTGCGCGGCGGAGGCGTCGACGGAGACCGTGAACGCGGTCTTCATCGACTCGGTGTTGTCCTCGACCATCTGCGGGAGCCTCAGCCGGTCCAGTTCGTCGCCCTCCATGGGGGCGCAGATCAGACCGCGGCACTCGCTCATCATGAAGGCGACGATCTCGGGGGTCGCCTTCTCGGCGGCGATGACGAGGTCGCCCTCGTTCTCCCGGTCCTCGTCGTCGACGACCACGACGGGGCGGCCGGCCGCGATGTCGGCGATGGCCTGCTCGACGGGGTCGAGCGCGAACGTCTCGATGTCGTCGGTGCTGTACAGGGCGGTTGTGGCGCTCATGCCGGCGCTCCTTCCAGGGTCGGCCGCGCGGCCTGACGCGAGCGCAGCCACCAGTCGCGCAGGCCCCACAGGACGAGCGCGCCGTAGATGACGTAGACGAAGCCGGAGAAGGCGTAGCCGTTGGCGAAGTTGAGGGGAACGCCGACGACGTCGACGAGCAGCCAGGCGAACCAGAACTCGACCATGCCGCGGGCCTGGGCGTACATGGCGACGATCGTGCCGACGAAGATGTACGCGTCCGGCCACGGGTCCCAGGAGAGGGTCGGGTACGCCTTGAACAGCAGCGCCACCGCGACCGTGCCGACGGCGGCCGCCGCGGCCATGGCCGCGCGCTCGCGCCAGGTGGCGAACCGGACGGCGATGTGGCCGTCGCCCCCCTGCTCCTTGCCGCGCTGCCACTGCCACCAGCCGTACAGGGCGACGACCATGACGACCGCCTGCTTGCCCGCGCTGCCGGTCAGATGCCCGAAGAAGGCGCCGAAGAGGATGAGGCCGGCCAGGAACTGCACGGGCCAGGTCCAGATGGAGCGCCGCCAGCCGAGGGCGAGGGCGGCCAGGCCGAAGAGGTTGCCGACCATGTCGGCCCACTTGATGTGCTGGCCGAAGAGGACGAACGCCTCGGAGTTCAGCGTGTTCACTCGGCCGCTCCCCGCGCGCGGTCGCCCAGCATCCGCTCGACGTACTTGGCGATGACGTCCACTTCGAGGTTGACCGGGTCGCCGGGCTGCTTGTGGCCGAGCGTGGTCAGATCGAGGGTGGTGGGGATGAGGCTGACCGTGAAGTGGTCGGGGCCGGCGTCGACGACCGTGAGGCTGATGCCGTCGACGGTGATGGAGCCCTTCTCGACGACGTAGCGGGTGAGGTCGGCGGGCAGGGAGATCTTGACGATCTCCCAGTGCTCGGAGGGCTTGCGCTCCAGGATTTCGCCGGTGCCGTCGACATGGCCCTGGACGATGTGCCCGCCGAGGCGGTCGCCGACGGCCATGGGGCGTTCGAGGTTGACCCGGGTGCCGGCCTTGAGGGCTCCGAGGCTGGAGCGGTTCAGCGTCTCGGCCATGACGTCGGCGGTGAATTCGTCGCCTTCGTGGTCGACGACCGTGAGGCAGACGCCGTTCACGGCGATCGAATCACCGTGCTTGGCGCCTTCGGTGACGACCGGGCCTCGCAGGCGGAAGCGACAGGCGTCGTCGAGGGTCTCGACGGCGGTGACCTCGCCCAGCTCTTCGACGATTCCGGTGAACACTTCCCGGGTCCTCCTGCCTCTTCGGGCACGGACTCCGGGGCTGTCGATGACGACAGAAGTACGAGCAAGGACACCGGGGACGACGCCGGACGGAGTCCGCCACGGGGACGGACTTCTCGGCGGCGCGCACGAATGCCCGCTCGCCGCGCACTGCCTCCCATCCGGACTTTAACCGTCGGTCCAGGAATTTCACCTGGTCAACCGGCCGCTGGAGGCGACCGGGTCGCGGACTGTAACCGCCGGTTCGGACTTTCACCGACCCCGGAGTGCGCTGCTACTGGTACACGGCCAGTGTGCCACGCCTGATCGCGGTTCAGAGGGGCCCGACGTGTGGGCTGTCTCACAGACTGTGTCGCACCCCTTCCCGAGCGCGACCGGCACCCCAACTCGCCCGTCGGACCGACCTCTTGCGATCTCGCACTGGTACATACCTATTGACGATGTGGTCTAGTCCTTTCTAGGGTCATCGCCAGGGTCGGCTCAACCCCCTGACCGGCCCGGCGGCGGTGACGACGGCCCTTGCCCGCCGTCGGGCCTTCCCACCCCGGGCCCCACGGCGGGCTCCCGGCGCCGGGCGGGCCGCCCTCTGGCAGGGTGAGTCGTATGACCACGACCGCCGCCGAGGAGTTCGAAGTCCACCGGCCCAGGCTGTTCTCGCTCGCCTACCGGCTGCTGGGCTCCGCCGAGGAGGCCGAGGACGCGGTCCAGGACGCCTACCTGCGCTACAGCGGCGCCGACCGGGCGGGGATCGAGCACCCGGCGGCCTGGCTGGCCAAGGTCGTCACCAACCTCTGCCTGAACCGGCTCACCTCCGCGCGGGCCCGGCACGAGCGGTACGTCGGTACCTGGCTGCCCGAGCCCGTGGTCACCTCGGACGGCACACTCGGCCCGCTGGAGTCCATGGAGCAGCGGGACGCCGTGTCGATGGCGATGCTGGTGCTGCTGGAGCGGCTGACGCCGACCGAACGGGCCGTGTACGTGCTGCGGGAGGCGTTCGGCTACGGGCACCGGGAGATCGCCGGCGTGCTGGACCTGAGCGAGGCCAACTGCCGTCAGCTGTACCGGCGTGCCGTGCGGCGGGTGGGCGAACCGCAGGCCCGGTTCGAGCCCGCCTCCGAGCGGCAGGAAGAGCTGGTCACATCGTTCATCACGGCGGCCCGTGACGGGGACCTGGCCGGACTGGAGAAGTTGCTCGCGGCCGACGCGACCTGGTGGAGCGACGGTGGTGGCAAGGTCACCGCCGCGCGGTGGCCCATCGAGGGCGGACCGGCGATCGCCCGCTTCCTGGCGGGCGGGGGGCCGAAGTTCGCGCGGGGCCTGGACTTCGTGCCGACGGAGGTCAACGGCCAGCCGGGGCTGGCCGGCTGGGCGGGCGACACGCTCGTCGGGCTGTCGGTGGTCGAGGTACGCGACGGGCTGGTCACGGGGGTGCGGGCCGTGGTCAACCCGGAGAAGCTGGCATTCGCACGCCGCCAGCTCACCCGGCCGTAGGACCGCAGGGCGCGCCTGTCACATTCGGCGGGGGCTGTTCGGTCTGAGTCGGCGAGGGGCGCTCCACCCGGGAGCGCCCGGTTCCCGAAGGGGCTGAACAGCATGACCACGATGCTGGTGACCGGCGGCACCGGAACGCTGGGGCGGCTCGTCGTCGAGCGGTTGCGCGCGGGCGGGCACGAGGTGCGGGTGCTCAGCCGGCACAGCGAGCCGTACGCGGCGGATCTGCGGGCGGGCGGAGCCGCGCTGGACGCGGCCGTCGCCGGTGTGGACACGATCGTGCACTGCGCGACGGCACAGAAGGGGGACGAGCAGGCGGCTCGGAACCTGATCAGGGCGGCGCGCGGTGCGGGCGTGCGTCATCTTGTCTACATCTCGATCGTGGGTGTCGACGAGGTGCCGTTCCCGTATTACCGGACAAAGCTCGCGGTGGAGAGGCTGGTCGAGGAGTCCGGGATCGGCTGGACCGTGCTGCGGGCGACGCAGTTCCACGATCTGCTGATCATGATGTTCCAGGGACTGTCGAAGCTGCCGGTGATGTTCCTCCCGGCGGGCGTGCGGGACCAGCCGGTGGAGGTGGCCGAGGTCGCGGACCGGCTGGCCGAGCTGGCGGCGGCCGGGCCGGCGGGGCGGGTCGCGGACATGGGCGGGCCGGAGGTACGGCCTCTGGACTCCTTCGCCCGTGCGTATCTGAAGGCGTCGGGCCGCCGGCGAGCGGTGGTGAACGTACCGCTGTGGGGGGCGGCCTACCGGGGCTTCCGGAGCGGGGGCCATCTGGCGCCGCGACGGGCGGTGGGCAAGGGGTCGTTCGAGGAGCACCTGAAGAGGCGGTTCGGGGGCGGTCGCGTCCGGTCGGGAAACGGGCGGTCCGGCGTCTGAGGGAGGAGGACGGAAGGGGGCGGTTCCGGGCCTGACGGCCTACCAGCCCGGGGCGGGCCGGGGTGGGGGCTCTCCAGGCGTGAACAGTTCCTCCTGGGCGCGGTCCCGGGCCGTCAGCAGTGCGCCGCGCAGGACTGCGCCACCGCCCAGGGTGGTCGCTCGTACCTCCGTCGGCAGGGGCGCCATCCGCGCGATGCGGTCCCGCACCCGTGAGGCGAGTTCCTCGCCACCGGCCTGACCGACCTCACCGCCGAGCACCACGCACCCGGGATCGAGGATCGCCACGACGGAGGCGACCCCGACGGCGAGACGATCGGCGAGGGCGTCCAGAAAGCGGGCGGCGGGGGCAGGGGCGGGAGGTGCGGGTGCCTCGGCTCCGAGGGCGCGGGACCCGGCCCCGGACCCGGGCGCGGCCCCTCCCGGCAGCAGCGGCGCCCCACGCCCGGATGTGGGCACGCGCCCTCCCGGCGCCGGCGTGGAGCCCACGGTTCCGCTCGCCGGCCCCGCTCCCCCCACGCTCGCGGCCGGCTCCTCCCCCGGCCTCCCGTCCGCCGCCGACCGCACCAGGGCGACGGCCGCCCGTACCACCGCCACCGCGGACGTCTGCTCCCCCGGCGTCGCCGGAATCCCGCACTCGGCCGCGAGGGACACGACCGCCGCCGCCGAGGCCAGCGAATGGAAGCCGCCCTCGCAGTCCGTGGCCGACGGCAGTGCGGTGGTACCCGGGACCGGGAGGAAGCCGATCTCTCCCGTGCCGCCGGAGGCGCCCCGCCGCAGGGCGCCGTCGAGGACGACGGCCGCCCCCGTTCCATGACCCAGCCACAGCAGGACGAACGTGTCCCGGTCCCGGGCCGCCCCGTCGCGCTGCTCGGCAAGCGCCGCAAGGTTGGTCTCGTTCTCGACGCTGACACGGGCCTCGGGCAGCCGCTCCTGGAGGGTGGCGACGAGCCGGCGGTGCCACTCCGGCAGCCCGGTGGAGTCGCGGAGTTCGCCGCTGGACGGGTCGATCAGACCGGGCGCCCCGATCCCCACGGTGTGCAGGCGGTCGGCGCCGGCCTCCTTCGCCACGCGCTCGACCAGGGTGACCGCCTGCTCCACGGCGGGACCCGTTCCGGTGTCTCCGCCGATCGGCACCGACGCCTCGGCCAGTACCCGCCCCACCAGGTCCGCGACGGCCACGGCGACACCTTCGGTGCGGACGTCGAGGGCGGCCAGGTGGGCCCGGTCGGCGACGATGCCGTAGACCTTCGCGTTGGGGCCGCGCCGCTGCTTCCCCGCCTCGCCGACCACCGCGATCAGTCCGGCGGCGGTGAGGCGTTCGACGAGGTCGGCGACGGTCGGCCGGGACAGGCCGGTCAGCTGCTTCAACTGCCCTGCCGTCAACGGGCCTTCCTGCTGGAGCAGACGCAGGGCGAGCCGGTCGTTGATGGCCCGGGCGGTGCTCGGGGATGCGGGCATGCCGGGATCCTTCCAGATCGGCGGAGCCGTTCAGCGGGGCCCGCCGGGAGACCCTCTTATTATCAGGCAGGGTTCCTGATAGTTTACGCCCGCACCGGACACGAGCACGGCAGAGACCTGGAGGGGGACCGCAGAATGGGCAAGGTGGTCGACGAACAGCGCGAGGTGAAGCGGTCCCGGTACGCCGTCGCCGCCGTCTTCGCCGTGCACGGCGCCGTGACCGGCTCGTTCGCGACCCGCGTGCCGTGGATCCAGGACCACGCGGGCGTGAGCGCGGGTCAGCTGGGCATCGCTCTCGCCTTCCCCGCGCTCGGCGCGTCCGTGGCGATGCCGGTCGCCGGCAGCATCAGTCACCGCTTCGGCGCCCGCAACGCGCTGCGCGGGCTGATCGCCCTGTGGACGCTGTCGCTGGTCCTGCCGTCCCTCGCCCCGAACCTCCTGACGCTGTGCCTGGCCCTGTTCACGTACGGCGCGACGGCGGGCATGGCGGATGTGGCGATGAACGCGCTGGGGGTCGAGGTGGAGAATCGCCTCGGCCGGTCGATCATGTCCGGGCTGCACGGTATGTGGAGCGCGGGCGCGCTGGTCGGCTCGGCGGCCGGCACCCTCGCCGCGCACCTCGGCTCGGACGCCCGGCTGCACCACGTCCTGGCCGCCGCGGTCCTCACCGTCGTCGGCGTGGCGTCCTGCCAGTGGGTGCTCGACCTCCAGCCCGCCGAGGACGAGGAGCCACCGCCGCGCTTCGCGCTGCCGCCCCGCTCTGCACTGCTCATCGGCGCCATCGGGTTCTGCGCGGTGTTCGCGGAGGGCGCGAGCCTGGACTGGTCGGCGGTCTACCTGCGCGAGCAGCTGGAGACCTCGGCCGGTCTCGCCGCGGCCTGCACGACGGGCTTCACGCTCACCATGGCCGTGGCCCGGCTGGCCGGTGACCGGATCGTGGACCGCTTCGGTGCCGTGCGGACGGTGCGGGCCAGCGGTGTGTTCGCCGTCCTCGGAGGCCTGCTGATCGTCGTCGCGGACCATCCGGCGGTGGCCATGAGCGGGTTCGCGCTGATGGGCCTGGGCATCGCCGTCGTAGTGCCGCTGTGCTTCGCTGCGGCCGGCCGCAGCGGATCCAACCCGAGCCTGGCGATCGCGGGCGTCGCCACCATCACCTACACCTCGGGGCTGATCGCGCCGAGCGCGATCGGCATGCTGGCGCAGGCGACGAGCCTGATGGTGTCCTTCTGCCTGGTGACGGCGCTGTCGTGCGGCCTGGTGGCGTTCGCGGGCGTACTGCGCCCCGGCGAGCGGACGAAGGTCGGCCGGACGGACGCGGTGGTTCCCGACCGGCGGCCCTGAAGCCGCTGCACGGCCGGAAAGAGGGCCGGGCGCCCCGATGCCCGCAGCGTCGGTGACACTCAGCCGGTCACCATGATCGGCGAGTCGGGTGGGCCGTCTCTCAGCAAGGGGGGCAGCAGCTCCGGCAGTTCGGTCGGCCGCAGCACATCCGAGGTCGTGACCAGCTCCGCCGCGGTCCACCAGCGGTGCCCTGTGATCGCGGCCTTCTCCACGTCCTCGAAGGACGAGGTATCGACCTCGAACGCAGGCACCCGGGCCATGTAGTAACGCTGGCGAACCTCGTAGGCCACGCCGCCCCGGACCGTTGTCCACGGACGCCCTCGCCATATCTCCGGCCCCAGCCGGACATGCGTCAGCCCGGTCTCCTCCCGCAACTCCCGCAGGGCTGCCTGTTCATGGCTTTCGCCTGGTGCGAGTCCGCCTCCAGGGGCGAACCAGCGGACGGAACCGTCCTCTTTGTTCCCGGCTGAGAAAAGCAACAGCCGATCGGCGTCGTCCAGCAGCACCACGCGCGCTCGGGCGCGGCACCAGCCTTCCCTCCGGCATCACCATCTCGTCAGGTTAGAGCCACGCCAGGCGACCGCCCGGAGGGGCGCCCGGGTCGGCAGTGACGGGTGCGGAGCACTTCCGGTCATCCCTGACAATGGTCCGGACATAAACAGTCCCACGATGAAAGCGACACCCGATGGATCTCGGCGTCCGCTGGAAACTGCACGGCGACGGACGCACCCCCGCGCCCGGCGCGGTGGTCCGCCCCGACGAGCGGCTCTCCTGGCCCCGTACGGCCGGGCTCGGCGCCCAGCACGTCGTGGCGATGTTCGGGGCGTCCTTCGTGGCGCCGGTCCTGATGGGGCTGGACCCGAACCTCGCGATCATGATGTCCGGCGTCGCGACCGTCGTGTTCCTGCTGGCCACCCGCGGCAGCGTGCCCAGCTACCTGGGATGCTCGCTCTCCTTCGTCGGTGTGGCGGCGGTGATCCGCGCGCAGGGCGGCAGCAGCGCGACCGTCACGGGAGCGGTGTTCGTCGTCGGGGTCGCGCTGTTCCTGGTGGGGCTGGCCGTGCGGCGCTTCGGGGCGCGGATCATCCACGCCGCCATGCCGCCCGTCGTGACCGGCGCGGTGGTGATGCTGATCGGCTTCAACCTGGCGCCGGTGACGGCCTCGACGTACTGGCCGCAGGACCAGTGGACGGCCCTGCTGGTGATGCTGTTCACCGGTCTGGCGGTGGTCTGCCTGCGCGGCTTCTGGTCCCGGATCGCGATCTTCCTCGGCCTGGTCTTCGGATACGGCATCTCCTGGGTGTTCGACCTGGTCTTCGGCAAGATCCACTCCGTGGACGCGAGCGGCAAGCCGACCGACCACTGGCGCCTCGACCTGTCCGGCGTCGGCCAGGCCGACTGGATCGGGCTGCCGACCCTGCACGCCCCGTCGTTCGAGTGGTCGGCGATCCTGGTCGCCCTGCCGGTCGTCATCGCGCTGGTCGCGGAGAACGCCGGGCACGTGAAGGCGGTCGGCGAGATGACCGGCGACTCGCTGGACGACAAGCTCGGCACGGCGATCGCGGCCGACGGCGTCGGGTCGATGCTGTCCACCGCGGTCGGTGGCCCGCCCAACACCACGTACTCCGAGAACATCGGCGTGATGGCCGCGACCCGCGTGTACTCGACGGCCGCCTACTGGGCCGCCGCCGGCTTCGCCCTGCTGTTCGGCCTCTGCCCGAAGTTCGGCGCGGTCGTGGCGGCGATCCCGGGCGGGGTGCTCGGCGGCATCACCGTCATCCTGTACGGCATGATCGGCCTGCTCGGGGCGCAGATCTGGATCAACGCCAAGGTGGATCTGCGCAATCCGCTGAACCTGGTCCCGGCCGCCGCGGGCATCATCATCGGGGTCGGCAACGTCTCCCTGACATTCTCGGACATGTTCTCGCTGAGCGGCATCGCGCTCGGCACGATCGTCGTCATCACCGGCTACCACGCCCTGCGGGCCTTCGCCCCGGCCCACTTGAAGACACAGGCGCCCCTGCTCGACGAGGGCACCTCCTCCTACGACGACGCCAAGTCGTAGGCGTACGAAGCCGTGAAGGTCCCCGGCCTGCCCTTGCAGCCGTCCGACTCCCCCGGCAGCTTCACCCACAGGTAGGCGTCGATCCGGGCCTCGCCCGTGCTCAGGGTCGGGGCCCGGCCCAGGGTGCGGCCCGCCGGGTCGCACCACTCGCCGTCGGCCGGGGCGCCGTTGCCGTTGCGGCTGGTGTCGATGACCGCGCCGAGGTCCGCCGGGCCGCCGAGCGCGTCGAGGACCCGCCGGTCGTGGGCGACTTCGTCGGCGGTGGTGTGGAAGTTGGAGACGTTGCTGAAGACGCCGTCGGACGACTCGGATGAGGCGGCGCCGGCCTGCCTGAGCCAGGCCGCCTGCTTGCCGGGTGCGTTCCAGCCCGAGTGCCCCGCGTCGAAGTAGACCCGGGCGCGGGGGTTGGCGTCCTTCAGGACACGGCCGGCCCGGGCCAGCGAGGCGAAGCGGTCCGCGCGTTCACCGGCGGAGAGGCACTCGGCCTGGGCGACGGAGTCGGGCTCCAGGACGACGATGACCTCGTCCGAGCCCAGCCCGGCCGCGAACCGGTCGATCCAGGCGTCGTAGGCGTCCAGGCCGGGCGCCCCGCCCTGGGAGTGACCGCCGCAGTCCCGGCCGGGGATCGTGTACGGCACGACGACGGGCACCCGGCCGAGCGCGGCCCCGCCCGCGGTCACGGCGGCGACCCGGGCGGTGACGGTGTCCGGGGAGTAGTCGGCGAACCAGACGGCCGCGGGCTGCTCGGCGATACGGGACGCGATGACCGCGTGCCGGGGGTCGCCGGAGTGGGAGCGGACCCAGTCCAGGACCTGGGATTCGGGATGACGGTAGAGCCGTCCGGCCGCAGTGGTGGTGCTCTCCTGCCTCTTCTTCTCGGGCTTCACCGGCGCGGGACTCCGGGTCCGGCGGGCCGACGGAGACGGCGAGGCGGAAGCGGACCCGGCGGCGGCGGTCGGGGACGGCGACGGCACGGCCGGCAGGGGGGCCAGACGGGGCGAGGCCGTCACCTCTGGGGGCCCGGCTTCGTCCGAGGGCCGCCGTCCTCCGTCGTCGAACGCGGCGAGGACCCCCGCGACCGCGCCGGCCACGACGACGAGCGAGGCCGCCACGACCATCGCGCCACGCCGGGCGGCGCGCCTGCGCCCGGCCCTGCGAGCGGCCAGGCGCTGGGCACGCGAGCCTGCCACGGTGGTGCTCCCCCCTCCCCCTGCGGCGGGCACTGTTTCCCCCGTTTCGGGGAAGCGCCGGGCCCGCCGGTGCTGCCGCCAGCCTAGAGCTGCGACTCTGCCCGCATGCCGCGATGCGAACAAGTCACCCCAGCCGTGGACACTCCGGTCGACGCCGTCATCTCCCGAATGCGCGCGCTCGACGCGGCCCTGCATCCGCGGGACGGGGTGGCGGTGTTCAACCGTGTCTACCTCGCCGTGACGGAGGCGGTGGACCGGTACGTCGACGCCGGGAGGTTCGCGGACGTCCATGCCGCGATCACGCTGGACGTACGGTTCGCGCAGCGGTACCTGGCGGCCGTCGGGACGGCGGCGGACGAGGGGCGCCCGCCGGCCTGCTGGCGGCCGCTGTTCCAGCTGCGCCGCCATCCCGGGGTACGTCCGGTGCAGTTCGCGCTGGCGGGCATCAACGCGCACATCGGGCACGATCTCGCGCTGGCCGTCGTGGACACCTGCCGTACGCTCGGCTGCGCTCCCGCCGATCTGGAGGACGAGTTCGACATGGTGGGCGACCTCCTCGTCTCGCTGGAGGAGCGCATCCGCGACGATCTGATGCCGGGCCCCGACCTGTTCCGGATCGCCGACCCGCTGACCCACCTGCTCGGCTCCTGGAGCCTGGACCGCGCCCGGGACGCCGCGTGGACGGCGGCCCGGGCCCTGTGGGCACTGCGTGAACTCCCCGATGTGGCCGACGAGTTCATGGAGCGCCTGGACACGGCGGTCGGCTTCGCGGGGCGCATGCTGCTCACGCCCCTGGCCGAGCCCGGGTGCCGCTAGTCGATGAGGGCTCGGCGCGAGAGGTACCCCATCTCAACGGCGACGTGGGGCATGGGTTGGGTCCGGCACAGCTTCACGGGCCGCCTACAGCCCTCGACGCTCAGGGACGCATTCGCGTGGGGTACTCGTCGTCCTCTCGAAGTCAGACGAGGGCAGGCGCGACACCTACCGTGGGCGCCTGCCGCAGTGCGGCCTTTCAGCCCCGCGGCGCGACGCGGATACGGTTCCCGTCAGGATCGGCTGCGAGGAAGGTCAGCCCGAACCCCGCATCATGGGGCCGGCGCAGGACCGTGACCCCCTTGGACTTCCACTGCTCGAAGATCGCGGTGAGCTCCTCGGGTCCACCGCCGATGGCCAGGCACACCTCGCTGGTACGCGGGACGTCCGGTGACAGATCCTCGAACTGGCCGGACCACAGAGCGAGGTCAGCGCCCGGCCCGAGGTCGAAGGTGATGTATCCCGCAGTCTCGAACGAGGGGCTCATGCCGAGGAGGTCGCCGTAGAAACGAGCTGCGGCGGGAGCGTCGTTCACGTAGACGATGGACACGACGGATCTGGTCATGGCTGTTCCTTTTCACGGGTGGCAGGTACGCAGCCACCAGCCTGACCGGGATTTGCGCCGCATCATGTCGCAATTCCCTGAAAAAATCGGTGGGTGACCCCGGACCGCTTCTTCACCCTGATGCTGCTCCTCACAGCGAGGGACGCCGTGACCACACAGGAACTCGCCTCGGCGCTCGGGGTGTCCCTTCGAACCATCACCCGGGATCTGAACTGGCTCCGCGACGCCGGTCTGCCGGTGACCGCACACCGGGGCCGCCTCGGAGGCGTGACCATGCTGCCCGGACCCGGACTCGACCTCACGCGACTCACACCGGGCGAGTGTGATCACCTGTCGCTCACTGGGCTGGATGAAAGGCAACGAGCGGAGCTCGACGCATCGGTCGAGAGCCGGCGTGCGCTCTCCAAGATCGCCGCTGCACAGCCTCGTCGAGGACATGAGCTCCTGCCGCTCACCGACGTAGTGCACGTGGACAGTCGCCCGTGGTGTCAGACACGAGCCTCCGGCACGACTCCGGCTTCGCTGATCGGCGTGGTGCGGCGAGGCCGCCGGCTACGGATCGAGTACGACAGCCCGCGTGAGTCAGGCCCACGCGACCTGGTCGTGGATCCCTACGGGCTCCTCGCCAAGGCCGGCATCTGGTACCTCGTCGCCGACCGTGCCCGGGAGCCCCGGATGTACCGACTCGAACGGATCACGACGTGGAAGGAAGTCGACCAGCCACGACGGATCCGCGAGCACCAGACCCTGGCCACCGTCGCCGCAGCGCTCGTCGACCAGTGGGAACACAACCACGCGACAGAGGTCAGCGCCACCATCGACCAGACCCAGATCGAGCGAGCGCAACGGATCTTCGGCCTACGACTCGTCCGGGACGACCATGAGGACTCCTCCACCGGCCACAAGGTGACGATCCGCTTCCAGCATCTGGAGGACGTGCGAGCGCTCCTGCCGTTCGGAAACGCCGTCACTGTGCACGGCCCCACCGAAGCCAGGGCTCACCTCCACGCACTCGCCACCCGTCTCGCCCACCACCATGCGCCGTCACCAACGTCCTGACCAGCAACAGCTAGTCCTCCGGCAGTTCCACGGGAGCGATCTCGTCGTAGACGTCGCCGGGGCCCGGGTTGGTCGGGTCGGTCGTGCCGCCGAGGTGGTGCATGACGCCCCAGACCGCGTTGAGGGCGGTCTGGATGGCACCCTCGGCCCAGCCGGCCGTCCAGGAGATGTCGTCGCCGGCGAGGAAGATGCCGCGCTTGTCCTCGGGCAGCCGGTCCTGCATGAAGTGCGTGAACAGGCGCCGCTGGTAGCGGTAGTGGCCGGGGAGGTTGGCCTTGAACGCGCCCATGAAGTAGGGCTCGTTCTCCCAGGAGACCGTCACCGGGTTGCCGATGATGTGCCCGCGGATGTCGACCTTGGGATAGATCTCGCCGAGCGACTTCAGCATGACCTCCATCCGCTCGTTCGCGGACAGCGGCAGCCACTTCAGGCTGTCGTCGCACCAGGTGTAGGAGAGGCAGATGACGGCGGGCTTGTCCGGGCCGTCGTCGAGCAGGTAAGTACCGCGCGTCATACGGTCGGTGAGCGTCATCGACATGACGTCACGGCCCGTCTCCTCGTCCTTGTCGAGCCAGAACGGCCGGTCCACCGGCACGAACAGCTTGGAGGACTCCATGTAGTGCGTGCGCTCGATCGCCGTCCAGTGGTCGATCGGGAAGAGCGAGTCGTCGCAGGCGATCTTCGACAGCAGCATCCAGGACTGGGCGGTGAAGATCGCCGCCTGGAAGGTGCGGATGTCGCCGTCCGCGTCGGTCACCGTGATGCGGTTGCCGGCGGTGCGGTGCAGCCGGGTCACGGCCGGTCGGGGCTCGCCGCCCGCGTGCAGCGTCGCGAGCGAGGTCCCGAGCGGCCAGTGGACGATCTTCTGCGGCTCGCGCTCCCACAGGCGCAGCGGCAGCTGCTGCGAGCCGCCGACGATGCCGCGGTGGTGGTCGTCGGCCTCGGTGTAGACGACGCGCAGGATCTCCAGGATGGAGTTGGGGAAGTCGGTGTCCCAGCCGCCCGTGCCGAAGCCGACCTGGCCGAAGATCTCGCGGTGCCGGAAGGACTTGAACGCCTCGGAGTCGCAGAGGAAGCCGTAGAACGTCTGGTTGTCGAGCTTCTCGACGAGCCGGGACCAGATCTCGCGGATGCGCGGGACGTCCCGCTCGCGCAGGGCGCGGTTCATGTCGGAGAAGTCGGCGCCCTCCTCCAGGCACCGGTTCCAGGCCTCGGCGACGTCCCGGTAGACCTGGGGCAGGTCGGCGATCGTCTCGGCGTAGTGCGACTCGCCCTTGAGGTCGACGACGGTCGACGGGGTCGCCTCGGAGAGGGGGTTGGGGAAGGCCCGGGTCTCCAGGCCGACGAGGTCGATGTAGTGCTGGAGGGCCGTGGAGGAGGGCGGGAAGCGCATCGCGCCCATCTCGGCGGTGAGGGAGTCGTCGCAGCCGTCGAAGCCGACCGTCCGCAGCCGGCCGCCGATCTGGTCGGCCTCGTACACGACCGGCTTGAGGCCCATCTTCATCAGCTCGTACGCGGCGACGATGCCGGACAGGCCCCCTCCGATGATCGCGACCTCCGTGCCGTGCCCGGTCGCGGGTATCTGCCCGAGGCCCGCCGGGTGGGCGAGGAAGTCGTCGTACGCGTACGGGAAGTCCGGGCCGAACATGGTGATCGGCGGCTGCTGCGCGTCTGCGTGCTCGACGGCGTTGGGCACGGTGGACGTCATGGGGTACGGACTCCTTGCACGGGTGTGAACGGGCGGTTCGGCGGGGGTGGTCAGACGAGCGGCGTGTAAAGGCCGGGCCGCCGGTCGAGCAGATACGGGTTGGCCTCGCGCGAGGCGGCGAGGAAGGCGGGGTCGACGTCGGCGAGGACGAGGTCCTCACCGCGGCCGGCCCGGGTGCGGGCGATCCCGTCGGGCCCGGCGAGCGTGGACAGGCCCACGAACTCGAACTCGCCCTCCTGGCCGGCCCGGTTGACGTACGCGACGTACATCTGGTTCTCGAAGGCCCGCACCGGGATCATCGACTCGGCCACGAACTGGAACGGGTGCATCTGCGCGGTCGGCACGACCAGCAGGTCGGTACCGGCGAGGGCGTGGGCGCGGACGTTCTCCGGGAACTCCACGTCGTAGCAGATGAGGATGCCGACGCGTACGCCGTCGATCTCGGCCTGGACCACCTGCTGGTCGCCGGGCGTGAAGTGGTCACGCTCGAAGCAGCCGAAGAGGTGGGTCTTGCGGTAGTTCGCGAGCCGGGTGCCGTCGGCGGAGATCAGCTGGGCGGAGTTGAACACGGCGTCGCCGTCGCGCTCGGGGTACGCGTAGGCGATCGCCAGGCCGTGGTGCGTCGCGATCTCGGCGATCGCGTCCGCGCACTCGCCGTCGGCGGGCTCGGCGAGGCGGCCGATGGCGTCGCCGATCGCGTACCCGGTCAGGAACATCTCCGGCGTCACGAGCAGCCCCGCCCCCGCGGCGGCGGCCCGGCCCGCGGCCTCGTCGAGGACCTTGAGGTTCTCGACGGTGGAGCCGGGTCGGCCGGAGCTCTGGAGCAGGGCGGTGCGCATGCGTGTTCCTCACCGGGCGGAAGAGTCGTTGGAGGGGCCACGTAGACGGTACGGGCGGCTGACCAGGGCGGACAAGAAGGAGCCGTTGCGCGTCGGTGAACGGTTCGTTGCGTGCGTCCGGGGGCGGGCGGCGATTCGTTGCGCGCCCTGAGTCGTAGCCCGGCTCCTCCTCGGAGCCCGGGGGCGTCCCCCTCTCCCCCGCCTCGCGGCGGAGACGGAGTCCCGCCCTGCGCGCGATGGCCTGGACGCACCGGGCCGGGAGAGTAGGGGCTGTCCAGTCGACCTGCGGAAAGGCCCGAAAATGAAGCGCCGTACGAAGATCGTCGTGCTCGGCTCCGCGCTGCTGCTCACCGCCGGGGCGGCCTCGGCCGCGACCGCGTCGGACGCGCCCCGGCCGCGGGAGGCCGCGGCCCTCACCGGCACCGCCAAGCTGTACCGCTCGGCCGGGGACGACATCACGTTCTCGTTCGACGCGCATCTGGCCGCGAAGGACAAGGCCGATCCGATGAAAGCCACCGGCACCTTCCGGTTCAGCCACTACCTGAACGGCTCCGGCGCCCGGGCGGAGGTCGCGGTCGACTGTCTGCTCACCGGCGGCAAGGTGGCCGTCGTCTCCGGTGTGATCACCGAGTCGGACCTGCCGGGCGCCGAGGGCGAGCGCGTCGGCGTCACCGTCCACGACCTGGGCCGTCATGACCGGCTCGGCTACAGCTGGGCCTCGACGGGCCGTCCCGGCGAGGGCGACGAACCGCCCGAGTGCGTGAGCTCCGCCCCCTTCGAGAAGGTGAAGAAGGGGACGGGCGACTTCACGGTCGTCCCGTGGCAGCCCGAGCTCTAGCCAGCGCCAGGGCTGTCACGAGGTAGGGCAACGCCAGCACCGCGAAGACCGTGCCGTGCGGCAGGTCCGTGCCGAGCAGCGCGTACACCCCGAACGTGGCGACGGTGGCCAGCTCGGTGCCCAGGTTCGCCACGGACGTCAGCGTGGCCCGGCGGGACTCGTCAATGCGGTGCTGGAGACGGACGTCGGCGAGTACCTCCGCCAGCTGGAACCCGGCGAAGGCGAGGCTCACGAGGGCGATTCCGGCCAGGGAGCGGGACACGGCTCCCACCGCCAGGGCGAGGGCGGCGCCCGCGAGCAGCATCGCGAGCCCGCTCGTGCCGAGGCGTTCGGCCGGTCCGGCCAGGAGGCTGCCGAGGGTGACGCCGGCCCAGATCAGCATGATCAGGTAGGGCACCGTCGCCTCGGCGACGCCGATGTCGCGGACCAGCAGGGGGGTGTACTCGTCGAGCGCGCCCCACACCGCCGCCACGGCCGGGACCAGCAGCAGGGCGCCGCGCACCGAACGGTCCCCGCGGACCTCGGCCAGTCCGGTCCGCAGGGTCGTCGCCCAGGTGTCACCCGCCGCGTCGTCCGCCCGCACCCGGTGCTCGGGGAACCGGGTCGCGGTGACCGCGGTCAGCACACAGGCCAGGAAGCTCGCGGCTCCGACGGCCGCGTAGCCGCCCTGCGCGAAGACCGGCCCTGCCAGGCCGATGGACGCCACGGTGCCCAGCAGTCGCGCGGCCCGGGCCCGGCCCATGATCCGCGCGTACCGGCCGGCGGCCCCGAGCCGGTCCAGCTCGTCGTAGACCAGCGCCTCCAGAGCGCCGGAGCCGAGGGCACCGCCCGCGCCCCACAGGATGAAGCCCACCGCGAAGGCCCCGTACGACGGCACGGCCACCCACAGCGCGAAGCCGGCGGCCGTGAGCAGGGGACCGATCCACAGGAGCCTTCGACGCGACACGGCGTCGGCCCAGGCGCCGGAGGGCACTTCGAGCACCACACCGGTGATCGACCACAGGGCGAACAGGGAGGAGATCTGCCAGAGCGACATGCCGGTGTCGGCGAACAGCAGCGCGTACACCGGATAGAGCAGGACGAAGTCGTCGAGGAACGCGTAGCCGTACAGCGTGCGGGTCAGACGGCGGACGCCGATGGCGGGCACGCGCGCGGGTGAGAGTGTCATGAGGCCTTCCCGGAAGGACGGATCGGACGCCGGAGGTACGGCGTCCGAGGCGGTCCTCGGGAGGCGCGGCTGGTGGATCAATGTCGCCAGGTCATGACACCCAGGCTAGAGAGGTCGCGCGGAGCGGGCCACGGAGTTACGTGGGCGACCCGGACGAGAAGCGCCGCAGCAGCGGCGAGAGCACGAGCACGGACTTGGTCCGCTCGACGAACGGCTCCCCGGCGATCCGCTCCAGGACCCGTTCGAAGTGGCGCATGTCGGAGGCGAAGACCTGGACGATCGCGTCCGCGTCCCCGGTGACGGTGGACGCGGCCACGACCTCCTGGTAGCGCTCCAGACCCCGCTGGATGGTCTCCGGGGAGGTGTTCCCGCGGCAGTAGATCTCGACGAACCCCTCGGTCTCCCAGCCGAGGGCACCCGGGTCCACCCGTACGGTGAAGCCGGTGATGGCTCCGGTGGCCCGCAGCCGGTCCACGCGCCGTTTCACGGCGGGCGCGGACAGGCCGACGAGCGAGCCGATGTCGGCGTAGGAGCGGCGGGCGTCCTCGGCGAGGGCGTGCACGATGCGTTCGTCGAGATCGTTCAGCACAGTGGGTCGATCACTTCTCGGATGGTGCCAGTCGGGAGCGGCGGAAGCCGTACACGAAGTAGAACACGAGCCCGGCGGCCATCCAGACACCGAAGACGACCCAGGTCACGGTCGACAGGCTGCCCATCATCCAGATGCAGAAGGCGAAGCCCAGCGCGGGCAGGACCGGGGAGAGCGGCACCCGGAAGGTGCGGGGCATGTCCGGCTTGGTCCGGCGCAGTACGACGACGGCCACGTTGACGAGGGCGAAGGCGAACAGGGTGCCGATGCTGGTGGCGTCGGCGAGCTGGCCGAGCGGGATCGCCGCGGCCAGGACACCGCAGAACAGCGACACGATCAGGGTGTTGGCGCGCGGGGCACCGGTCTTCGGGTGGACCCTGGCGAATACCTTGGGCACGAGCCCGTCGCGGGACATGGCGAACAGGATGCGGGTCTGGCCGTACAGCACGGTCAGGACGACGCTCGCGATGGCGATGACGGCGCAGAAGGCGAGCAGCGTGCCCCAGAAGGTCTGGCCGGTGACCTCGCGCATGATCTGGGCGAGGGCGGCCTCGGAGTCGGTGAAGTTCTCCCAGGGCTTGGCGCCGACGGCGACGGCGGCGACGAGGACGTACAGCGCGGTGACGACGACCAGCGAGAGCATGATCGCGCGGGGCAGGTCGCGCTGGGCGTTCTTCGCCTCCTCACCGGCGGTGGAGGCGGCGTCGAAGCCGATGTAGGAGAAGAACAGGGTGGCACCGGCGGCGCTGACGCCCGCCATGCCGAGCGGCATGAAGTTCTCGTAGTTGCCGGAGCGGAAGCCCTGTACGCCGATGGCGCAGAACATCACCAGCGCGGCGATCTTCACGATGACCATGACGGTGTTGGCGCGGGCCGACTCGCGGGCGCCGCCCAGCAGGAACGCCATCGCGAGCAGCACGACGATCAGGGCCGGCAGGTTGAACACGCCGCCGTCGCCGGGCGGGGCGGACAGCGCGGCCGGGATGGTGACGCCGATGGTGCCGTCGAGCAGTTCGTTGAGGTACTCGCCCCAGCCGACGGCGACGGCGGCCACCGACACGCCGTACTCCAGAACCAGGCACCAGCCGCATATCCAGGCGATCAGCTCGCCCATCGTTGCGTACGCATACGAGTACGAGGAGCCGGAGACCGGGATGGAGCCGGCCAGCTCGGCGTAGGACAGCGCCGAGAAGAGGGCGGTGAGGCCGGCGATGACGAAGGCGAGCGTGACGGCCGGGCCCGCCTTGGGGACGGCCTCGCCGAGCACGACGAAGATGCCGGTGCCGAGGGTGGCACCGATGCTGATCATGGTGAGCTGCCACAGCCCGAGGGTGCGGCGCAGCGAGCCTCCCTCGCCCTGGCCACCCTCTGCCACCAGGCGTTCCACCGGCTTGCGGCGCATGAGGCGCGCACCGATGCCGGGGGACGCGGATGCGGCTGTCTGGCCTGGGTTCTGCGGGGGTGCGCCTTGGTCGAGCACGCGCTGGCTCCTTTTCGCTGCCGGTCAGGGCGGCAGGGACCGCGGGCACCCTTGAGCAGGGACCCACCGAGCGGAGTCCCCGCCACGCCACGTACGAGGCGACAGCCTATGAGCAACGGCGTTGCTGGTGAAATGCAGCAACCTTGCGCGTGACCGAAAGATCATTGCGTTCCTCGCGGTCGGCCGGAGGTTCGTTGCGCTGCTGCTTCGGTCCGTTGCGCACGGCTCGTTCAGGGGAGCTCTTTCACGAGGAACGTCAGCTTCTCGACACATTCGTGCGTGACGCCCTCGTGGTCCTCGAACGACCAGCGGCCGATGTACGAGGCGACGGCCCGGTAGCCGAGCCGGGCGTACAGGGCGGCGGCGCGCGGATTGTCGTCGGCGACACCGAGGCCGACGGCCGTGCACCCCCGCGCACGGGCACGTTCCTCGGCCGCCCGGACCAGGGCGCTGCCGATGCCGCGCGAGCGCAGCGCCTCGGGCCACACGGTCAGCGCGTTGATCTCGGGGCAGCCGGGCCACGCCGCCCGCACCTTCGCGTCGTCGCAGCCGTCCCAGCGCACCTCCGTATGACCGACGGGCCGTCGGCCGTGCCAGGCGACGAGATAGGTGCTCGAACCCCCTTCCTGGCGCTCGAAGCGGCGGGCGTGGAACGAGGTGGCGCCCGGGGAGCCGAGGCACCGGTCGAGCACGGCGACATCGGCGGCTCGGCATACGGTGATCTCCATGGCGTACGACGGTAGGCCGTCCGCATGCGCAAAGCCCCCGATTTTCATCGGGGGCTCCAGGCAAGGGCGTTGGGCGCGTCAGCTCCAGCTGGCGTGCAGCGGCTTGCCCTCGGCGTAGCCGGCCGCGCTCTGGATGCCGACGATGGCCTTCTCGGCGAACTCCTCCAGGGAGCCCGCGCCGGCGTAGGTGCAGGAGGAGCGGACGCCCGCGATGATCGAGTCGATCAGGTCCTCGACGCCGGGGCGGGCCGGGTCGAGGAACATGCGGGAGGTGGAGATGCCCTCCTCGAACAGCGCCTTGCGGGCACGGTCGTACGCCGACTCCTCCGAGGTGCGGTTGCGGACGGCACGCGCGGAGGCCATGCCGAAGGACTCCTTGTAGGGGCGGCCCTGGGCGTCGTGCTGGAGGTCGCCCGGGGACTCGTAGGTGCCCGCGAACCAGGAGCCGACCATCACGTTGGACGCGCCGGCCGCGAGGGCCATGGCCACGTCGCGCGGGTGGCGGACACCGCCGTCGGCCCACACGTGCTTGCCGTACTTCTTCGCCTCGGCTGCGCACTCCAGGACGGCGGAGAACTGCGGCCGGCCGACGCCGGTCATCATGCGCGTGGTGCACATGGCGCCGGGGCCGACACCCACCTTGACGATGTCCGCGCCGGCTTCGATCAGGTCGCGCACGCCCGCGGCGGCGACCACGTTGCCCGCGACGACCGGCACCTGCGGGTCGAGGTCGCGCACCAGCTTCAGGGCGCTGATCATCGACTCCTGGTGGCCGTGCGCCGTGTCGATGACGAGCGCGTCGACGCCCGCGTCCAGCAGCTGCTGCGCCTTGCCCGCGACGTCGCCGTTGATGCCGACGGCGGCGGCGATGCGCAGCCGCCCCTGCGCGTCGGTGGCCGGCGTGTAGAGCGTGGCCCGCAGGGCGCCCTTGCGGGTCAGGATGCCGGCGAGCGTGCCGTCCTGGTTCACCGCGGGGGCGTAGCGGCGGTTGGCGTGGTCCAGGGTGTTGAAGGCCTGGCCCGGGTCCATGTCCGCGTCGATGAGCAGCAGGTCCCGGGACATGACCTCGGCGAGCTGCGTGAAGCGGTCCACGCCGGACAGGTCGGCGTCGGTGACCACGCCGACCGGCTTGTGGTCCCCGTCGACGACGACGCCGGCGTTGTGCGCACGCTTGGGCAGCAGGGCCAGCGCGTCCGCGACGGTCTGGTGCGGGGACAGGACGATCGGGGTGTCCAGCACCAGATGCCGGCTCTTCACCCACGAGACGACGTCGGTGACCACGTCGTTCGGAATGTCCTGCGGTATCACCACGAGGCCGCCGCGGCGGGCCACGGTCTCGGCCATGCGGCGGCCGGCGATGGCGGTCATGTTGGCGACGACGAGCGGGATGGTGGTGCCCGTGCCGTCCGGGGAGCTGAGGTCGACGGCCTGCCGCGAGCCCACCGAGGAGCGGCTGGGCACCATGAAGACGTCGTCGTACGTCAGGTCGTACCCGGGCTGGATGTCATTGAGGAAACGCACGTGCTGCACATCCCAGTCGATCAGAGGTGACCCCCGGACCGGCCGGCCAGGGGGAAAGAGCACGTACTTCATTCTCCCATGACCGACGCCCGAACCGCCCCCAGCGGATCATCCAGGCTGGTCAGGGGCGCTCTCGGAGGATTATCCAAGGCCGAGGGTCACGAACAGCCCAGGGCCCCGGTCCGTCGCCTCGGCGAAGATCTCCTCGGCGACCTGCCACTCCTCGGGCCGCGTCTCGGCGTACGTCCGCCAGCCCTGGACGACGACCAGCAGGCCCCGCTCGCCGGCCCCGTCGGGCCAGAGGGCGGGGTCGGCCATGGAGTCGGCGAGGGCGTCCCAGTTGCGGCCGAACCAGTCGGGCAGGGCCAGGTCACGGGCGCAGCGGTCCATGAAGGCCGCCTTGTCCGTGACCCCGCCCAGATCCAGGACGATCACGATCCGGCCCGCCGGGTCGTCCGGGACGCCCCGCGGCTCCCCCGCCATCGGTCAGGCCCCGTCCGGGTCGGACCGGTTGAGCGCGGACTTCGGCGCCGGGCCGGCCGTCATCAGGTAGTCCGCGGCCGAGGTGTCCGTCACCAGGCTGGTGACGAGCCCGGACCGCAGCACGGCGTCGATCGCGGGTCCCTTGCGCTGCCCGCCCGCGATGGCGACGACCTCGGGGATCCGGCGGAGCTGGTCGGCCTTCACCGTGATGCACCGCTCGCCCAGATCCCGGCCGACCCGGCGGCCCTCGGCGTCGAAGAGGTGCGCGGACATCTCGGCGGCGACCCCGAGGGACGCGTAGTGCGCCCGCTCCTCGTCACTGAGCATGTCGTGCACCGTGGAGATGCCCGGCTCCCAGGACCCGATGGAGACACAGGCGACGGTGACCTTGTCGAAGTGCTCGAAGGCCCGGGCGATGCCCGTCTGGTTGCGCAGCGCCGCGGCCGTGGCCGCGTCGGGCAGCAGCATCGGGGCGTAGATGGGGTGGGCGTCCCCGCCGGCCACCTGGGCGGCGCGGCGCACGGCCTCGACCGAGCCGCGTTCGGCGGTCCCGGCGTCGTACACGCCCGTCAGCTGCACCACCGTGCACGGTGGCAGCCGGTCGAGCGCCGCCGCCATGTGGATGGTGGAACGGCCCCAGGCCAGGCCCAGCACATCCCCTTCGTTGACCAGTTCGCCGAGCAGGTCGGCGGCCACCTCTCCCAGGTTCTCGGGGTCGGGCGTCTCCTCGGCCTCGGCCGGGGACTCGACCACGACGGCGTGCCTGAGGCCGTAGCGGGCGCGGAGCGCGTCCGAGCGCTCGGCGTCCAGCTCCGCAGGCACACGGATCTCGATACGTACGAGATCCCGTTCGAGGGCGGTCTCCAGGACCCGGGCCACCTTGAAGCGGCTGACGCCGAACTCCTCCGCGATCTGGATCTTGGACTTGCCCTCGAGGTAGAAGCGGCGGGCCATGGCCGCCGCCTGCACCAGCTCAGCGGGTCCCATCCGCATGGCTGACCGGCCCGCCGACATACCCGACACGGCGATCTCCTCACTGCTGTTCACACTCTGGATTCGCCGTTCATCCTTGCAGATCCGGCGCGGATGATCAGCCCTGATGAAGGCCGTTCACTTTGCTGTGGCTCAGTGGTCGCAGGCCCAGGAGGCCTTGGCCGTCGCCGCCTCGGCCCGGGTGCGTAGTGCACGTACCGCTTCTGCCGGGTCGTTTGCCCCGTAGACCGCCGATCCGGCCACGAAGACGTCGGCTCCGGCGTCGGCGCAGCGCTCGATGGTGGACGCGGAAACTCCGCCGTCGACCTGGAGCCAGAGCTCCAGTCCGTGCTTGCTGATCAACTCGCGGGTGCGGCGAATCTTCGGAAGCATGATGTCGAGGAAGGCCTGTCCCCCGAAGCCCGGTTCGACCGTCATGATCAGCAGCATGTCGAGCTCGGGGAGCAGGTCCTCGTACGGCTCGATGGGGGTCGCGGGCTTCAGCGCCATGGAGGCGCGGGCGCCCTTGGCCCGGATCTCCCGCGCGAGCCGGACGGGAGCGGCGGCGGCCTCGACGTGGAAGGTGACGGAACCGGCCCCCGCTTCCACGTACTGGGGCGCCCAGCGATCGGGGGCCTCGATCATCAGGTGGCAGTCCAGCGGGGTGTCCGTCGCACGGGCGAGAGACTCTACGACCGGCACGCCGAGCGTGAGGTTCGGGACGAAATGGTTGTCCATGACGTCGACGTGGAGCCAGTCGGCTCCTTCCACGGCCTTCGCCTCGTCCGCGAGGCGGGCGAAGTCTGCGGACAGGATGCTGGGGTTGATCTGCGCGGCCATGTCCTAAGACTGCCATGCCCTCCGGGGGTTGTGGGCATCGGTCCCGGGTGGTCATGGTTGTCCGCCGGCTGCGGGCCGCCTGTGGCTGGTCGCGCCGTTCCCCGCGCCCCCTATCGGGTGGCCCCGCGGAGGGGGTGGTCATGAAACAGGGTGTTGCGCATCTCGTGTGCGGGCGGCGGGCCAAGTGGCTCGTGCTGGTCTTCTGGGTGGTCGTGCTGTTCGTCGCCGCGCCGTTCGCCATGAAGCTCACCGACGCCCAGGACAACGACGCCGCGTCCTGGCTGCCGGGGTCCGCGGAGTCGACGCAGGTGCTGGAGATCTCCCAGGACTTCCGGCCGGAGCAGATCCCGGCGGTGGTGATCTACGCGCGGGAGAGCGGCCTGACGGCGCAGGACCGTGCCGAGATCACCGAGGACGTCGCGCAGCTCAAGCAGCTGCGCGACCACGGCATCATCGGTGAGCGGACACGGGGGCCGGTGTTCGACCGGCAGACCGATCCGCGGGCCGCGCAGGTCTTCGTGCCGATCATGATGGACGAGGAGGGCTGGGAGCGGATCTCCCCGGCCGTGGAGTCCATCCGCGACGACGTCGGCACGGGCGGCGGCGGACTGAGCGTGCACATCACCGGCCCGGGCGGCACGTCGGCGGACTTCGCAGAGGCCTTCGAGGGCATCGACTCCACGCTGCTGTTCGCGGCGATGACCGTCGTCATCGTCATGCTGCTCATCACCTACCGCAGCCTGACCCTGCTGCTGGTCCCCCTGATCGCGGTGGTCTGCGCGCTGTTCGCCTCCCAGGCGCTGATCTACGTGCTGGCGGAGCACGCGGGCCTGACGGTCAACGGGCAGAGCGCCGGCATCCTCACGGTGCTCGTCTTCGGTGCCGGTACGGACTACGCCCTGCTGCTGGTCGCCCGCTACCGGGAGGAGTTGCGCCGCCACGAGGACCGGCACGAGGCGATGGCCCTGGCCCTGCACCGCGCCGGTCCGGCCGTGCTCGCCTCGGGCGCGACGGTCGTCCTGAGCATGCTGGTGCTGCTGACCGCGGAGATGAACTCGACCAGCGGCCTGGGCCCGGTCGCCGCCATCGGTGTCGCCGTCGCCCTGCTCGCGATGATGAGCCTGTTCCCGGCACTGCTGGTGATCTTCGGCCGGTGGATCTTCTGGCCGGTGATCCCGCACCTGGGCTCCCCCGAACCGACCGAGCGCGGTGTCTGGGCGCGCACGGGCCGCCGCATCGCCCGCCGCCCGCGCATGATCTGGGCCGTCACGGCGCTCGCCCTGGCGGTCTGCTCCCTGGGCCTGATCCAGTTGCGCGCGGAGGGCATCGGCAACGCGGACGCCTTCACCGGGAAGCCGGACTCGATCACCGGCCAGGAGGTGTCCGCACGCTACTTCCCGGCGGGCAGCGGTGATCCGCTGGTCGTCGTCAGCAACCAGGCGCAGGCCGTGCAGGTGGGCCGCGCTGTCGCCGGGACCGCGGGCGTGGTCCCCCAGTCCCTCGGTCTGCCGCCCGGCACGAAACCGGCCTTCGAGGGCAAGGTCCTCTTCGAGGCCACCATGACCGCCCCGGCGGACAGCGAGGCGGCCAAGCAGACGGTGGAGCGGGTGCGGGACGCCGTGCACGCGGTGCCGGACGCCGACGCCAAGGTGGGCGGCGGCACGGCGGCCCTGCTCGACATGGACAAGGCGACCACGCACGACAACGTGCTGATCATCCCACTGGTACTGGTGGTCGTCCTGCTGATCCTCTGCGTCCTGCTCCGGGCCCTGATCGCCCCGCTGCTGCTGATCGGCACGGTGATCCTGTCGTTCACCGCCGCACTCGGCATCAGCGCGCTCGCGTTCCGGTACGTCTTCGACTACGCGGGCGAGGCGACCGACTTCCCGTTGTTCGTGTTCGTGTTCCTGGTCGCCCTGGGCATCGACTACAACATCTTCCTGACCACCCGCATCCGCGAGGAGGCGGCCCGCCAGGGCACCAGACCGGGCGTGGTCACCGGCCTGGCCGCCACCGGCGCGGTCATCACCTCGGCGGGCCTGGTCCTGGCCGGCACGTTCGCGGCCCTCGGCACCCTCCCGATGGTCGCCTTCGCCGAGATCGGCTTCGCGGTGGCCCTCGGCGTCCTCATCGACACCTTCATCGTGCGCTCGGTGCTGGTGACGGCCCTGTTCATGGACGTCGGCCCGAAGGTGTGGTGGCCGCACCGGCTGGCCCGTGAGGACGGCGGTGCGTCGGCCCGGGAGAGCGCCGGGGCGGGGGTCAGCCGGTCCGGCGGATGAGCGCCAGGTACATCGCGTCGGTCCCGTGCAGATGCGGCCACAGCTGTACGTCGGGCCCCTCGCCGAGGTCCGGTACGCCGGGCAGCAGGGGCCGGGCGTCGACGAGTTCGGTGTCCGGGTGCTGCTTGAGCACGTCGGCGACGACGGCCCGGGTCTCGGCCAGGTGCGGCGAGCAGGTCGCGTAGCCCACGACGCCGCCGACCCGCACGGACTCCAGGGCGGTGCGCAGCAGCCCGCGCTGGAGCGGCGCGAAGCCCTCCAGGTCCTTGGGGCGGCGCCGCCAGCGGGCCTCCGGGCGGCGGCGCAGGGCACCCAGGCCCGTGCACGGCACGTCGACCAGCACCCGGTCGAAACTGCCGGGCCGCCACGCCGGACGGGTCCCGTCGGCGGCGATCACCTGGTACGGCCCGGGGTTGCCGTCCAGGGCGCGGGCCACCAGACCGGCGCGATGGGTCTGCTTCTCGGAGGCGATCAGCAGCGCGCCCCGCTCGGCGGCCAGCGCGCCGAGCAGCGCCGCCTTGCCTCCGGGCCCCGCGCAGCCGTCCAGCCAGCGTCGGTCGGGCCCGTCCAGGGGCGCGCCCGCGAGGGCGATCGCCACGAGCTGGCTGCCCTCGTCCTGCACGCCCGCGCGCCCGTCCCGCACGGCGGCGATGGCACCCGGTTCCCCGCCCTCGGTCAGCCGCACGGCGTAGGGCGACCAGCGCCCCTGCACGGCGGCGTCCTCGTGGAGCAGTTCCTCGGCGGTGGCCCGTCCGGGCCGCGCCACCAGCGTCACCTCGGGCCGCTCGTTGTCGGCGCGCAGCAGCTCCTCGATGCCGTCGCGCCCGCCGCCGAGGGAGTCCCACAGCGCGGACACGACCCACCGGGGGTGGGAGTGCACGACGGCGAGATGGTCTTCGGGGTCGTCGTCGTAGGGCGGCGCGACCCGCTCCAGCCAGCCGTCCAGATCGTCCTGCGCGACCTTGCGCAGCACGGCGTTGACGAACTTGGCACGCCCGTCGCCGAGCACGACCCGGGCGAGTTCGACGGTGGCGGACACGGCGGCGTGCGTCGGGATCCGCGTGCCGAGCAGCTGGTGGGCGCCGAGGCTCAGCACGTCCAGCACCGGCGGATCGACCTCCCCGAGCGGCCGGTCCACGCAATGGGAGAGGATCGCGTCGTACGTCCCCTGGCGGCGCAGCGTCCCGTACACCAGCTCGGTGGCGAGCGCCGCGTCCCGGGCGTCGAACGACTCGGGTCCCTCCTTCTCCCGCGCCTTGCGCAGCAGCGGCGGGAGGACGAGATTGGCGTAGGCGTCCCGCTCGTCCACGGCCCTCAGGGCCTCGAAGGCGAGGATGCGGACGGGGTCCTTCTTGGGCCGGCGGTAGGGCTTGCCTGACGTGCGGGCTCGGCGGGGCTGTTCGCTCACGAAAAAGGTGCTCCGGGGGTGAGAAGAAGTGCGCCGTCCAGCCTACGCCGCCGGGATCCGGGCGTGACCGGCAGCGGGGGGCGGCGAGCCGGGTTGCCGGCGCTGTTCCGGCCTCAGTCCCCCAGCCGCTCGCCCTCCCCGATGCGCACCCCGCGGGCCCAGTCCGCCGCCCGCATCGGCTTCTTGCCCTGGGCCTGCACCCACAGCAGCTCGACGCCGTAGGAGCCGGTGCCGACGTGGACGTTGTTCTTCCCCGCGGCGATCCGGCCGGGGGTGAGGTCCGTGCGGTCGGGCGCGGGGGCGACCTGGATGAGCTTGAGCCGCTCACCGCGGAAGGTGGTCCAGGCGCCGGGGGCCGGGGTGCAGCCCCGCACCATCCGGTCGACGCGCAGCGCGGGTGCGTTCCAGTCGAGGTGCGCGTCCTCGACGTTGACCTTCGGGGCGAGGCTGATCCCGTCGGCCGGCTGCGGAACGGCCTTCAGGGTGCCGTCCTCGATGCCGTCCATGGTCGCCGCGAGCAGCCCGGCACCGGCGAACGCCAGCCGGGTCAGCAGGTCCCCGCTGGTGTCGGTGGCCCGGATCTCCTCGGTCACCGTGCCGTAGACCGGCCCGGAGTCGAGCCCCTCCTCGATCAGGAACGTCGACGCCCCGGTGATCTCGTCGCCGGCCATGATGGCGTGCTGCACTGGCGCGGCACCGCGCCAGGCCGGGAGCAGGGAGAAGTGCAGATTGACCCAGCCGTGCGCGGGGATGTCGAGCGCGACCCGGGGCAGCAGCGCCCCGTAGGCGACGACAGGGCAGCAGTCCGGTCCGATCTCCCGCAGCCGCTCCAGGAACTCGGGGTCCTTCGGCTTCGCGGGCTTCAGCACCTCGATCCCGGCCTCCTCCGCCCGCTCGGCGACGGGCGACGCGACGAGCCTGCGTCCGCGCCCGGCCGGCGCGTCGGGCCGCGTGACGACGGCGGCCACCTCGTGTCGTCCGGAGGCGAGCAGAGCGTCCAGAGCGGGAACGGCGACCTCGGGTGTACCGGCGAAGACGAGCTTCATGGGGTGGTGGGGGCCTCTCGGGCGGGGGTCGATGCGGGCAACGCCCAAGTCTATGAGCCGGAAACAGAAAGCCGCCGACGGCGCCCAGTCCCGCAGGGAGGGCTCGGCCTCTTGGTCCGCTGCCGCCTGCTGCTCCGGGCAGTACGCGGGCGGGAGACGAGCGGCGAAGGCCGCAGGCCGAGGCGCACACCCCGCGCAAACGGGCGCACGTATATGCTCCCGCGCCCCCACACCGTGACCCGCGGAGCGAATCCGCGTTGGTCAAGACAGAGTTGACCACACCGGGCCGCGATCGCGGCCCATTCCTTTCATTTCATCGCCGGTTCGAGAGGCTTGTTCATGGCCGACCACGCAACCCACGACGCCCAGGCTCGGGCCAGCCTGCACTTGCTGGTGCGGGACATCGAGCGGGTCCGCCGGCAGGTGGACGCACTGCGCACCCTCACCGCCCAGTTGGGCAACGTCTACCGCCCGCGCCGCTCCGGTCCCTCCACGGGCTTCGTCGTCTACGGGCGCGCCCCCGCCCCGACGGTACGTCTCGCCCAGGAGCTGCGGGACAGCGTCGAAACCCTGGTCACCGCGGCCGTGGACTTCGACCGCTCGCTCGGCTTCTCGTGGGACGCGGTGGGTTCCGCACTCGGAGTCACCAAGCAGGCGGTCCACCGCCGTTACGGCTCCCGCCGTGCCACGGCGCCGGCGGTCACGCCCGAGCCGGAGCGCACGCCGGAGCCGACGCCGGCGGCCGGGCGCGCGGTCCATGTGACCACCGGCCTGCCCACGGTCCCGACGGTCCCCGCGGCCCGCTCCATGCCCACGCAGCCGACCGCCGGCAGCCCGGCCCTCCGCGACGAGGCGAGGCCCACGGCTTTCCCCGGCCCGCGCAACGGCTGACACCCCTCCGCCCTGCCCTCCCGGAACACCCCGGGAGGGCAGTCGCATGTCCGGCCATGAGCAGGCACCCATCTCCAGCGCGCCCCCGCGATCACAGGCCGCGCACCACCGCCCGATGGCCACGCGTCACCCGATGACCGCGGATCACCCGATGTCGGGCGGATCGACCCGCACCCAGACAGCTCCGCCACTCCCCCGGGCCATCCGAGCGGCCTGCGCGTTCTTGAGCGCGGTGGCCAGCGCGGCGCCCCTGCCCGGCGGCACTCGCAGCAGCGCCCGCTCCCACTGCTCCCCGGGCGGCGGCGCCCCCGCCCGCCGCGGCCGCCCGGCGGCG
>NZ_WWIC01000285.1:0-9482 GCF_009872555.1 Streptomyces sp. SID5643 | reverse complement strand
ACGGGGGCGGCGACGGGCGGGGCCGGCGGCTGCACGGGGGCAGGCGGCGGGGTCACCGGCTGGGGCGGGGCGGCGGCCGGCTCCTCCACCGTGACTCCGAAGTCCGTGGCGATGCCCGCGAGGCCGTTGGCGTATCCCTGGCCGACGGCCCGGGCCTTCCACTGGCCGCCTCGCTGGTAGACCTCCACGATGACCAGGGCCGTCTCACTGCCGAGCTGCGGCGGTGTGAACGTCGCCAGGACGGCGCCGTCGTCCGCGTTGCGGATGGTGGCCGTCGGCTCGATGCCCTGGAAGGTCTGGCCCGCGGCGTCCGGGCTCGCCGTGACGACGATCTTCTCGATGCCCGGGGGCAGGGCCGCCGTGTCGACCACGATCGCGTCGGGCGCGCTGCCGCCGCCCGAGCGGTACGTCACGCCGGGGCCCGACGGCTGGTTGTAGAAGATGAAGTCGTCGTCGGAGCGCACCTTGCCGTCGGCGGTGAGCAGCAGGCCCGATACGTCGAGCCGCACCGGGGCGGCGACGTCCACCGTCACGCGGGCGGCGGACAGGGGGATGTTCGAGCCGGGGGTCATAGCTGTCATGCCGGGTGAACGAGCGAGGCGGTTTTGCCGTTCCCTTACCCTGCGGCCAATCGGGTCACGGCGATCGCGGGGGCCTCAGCGGCGATTGCGGGGGTGGTCGCGGGCCGTGCGCTCGTTGCCCCGCTTGTAGTTGCCGGTCCAGCGGGCCATGACGAGCTGGGGGTCGGTGGTCTCCACCTCGGCGAGGAACCGGTCGGCCCGGGGTCCGTTCAGGGTGGTGGCGGGGCGGCCGTGGTGGCTGATGCGGACGGTGCCGCCCGCGTGCTGCTCGTAGGTGAATCCGTGAGGTCTCGGCATGCGGTGAGGGTACGAGGCGGGGAGCAGGCGTCCCAGCGAATTTCGCCCGCCCCCGCCCGCGGTGGGTGCTCCCTCCCTACGGCACGACGACGATCTTGCGGCCGACCCCCGCCGCGAACTGCTCCAGCGCCTGCGGATACCGCTCCAGCGGGACGCGGTCGCTGATGAAGACTCCGGGGTCGAGGACGCCGTTGGCGAAGAGCTCCGCGGCCCGCTCGAAGCTGTGCAGCACCGCCATCGAACCGGTGATGGTGATCTCCTGGTTGTAGATGCGGTACGGGTCGATGCTCACGCGCGTCGCGTAGTCGGCCACGCCGAACTGCAGGAAGGTGCCCGCTTTCGCCACCCGGTCCAGGCCGTCCTGGATCGCCGCCGCGTTGCCCGTGGCGTCCACGACCAGGTCCCAGCCCTGGGGGCGGTCCAGTTCGTCCGGGTTCGCCGCCGCCGCCGAGACACCGAGGCGGCGGGCCGTCTCCAGGCGGGCCGGGTTCACGTCGACGACGTCCACGCTCGCCGCGCCCGTGCGCTTGGCCAGCTCCAGCATCATCAGGCCCATGGTGCCGGAGCCGTAGATCAGCACGTGCGCGCCGAGGCGGGACCGGAGCACGTCGTAGCCGCGCACCGCGCAGGAGAGGGGCTCGACGAGCGCCGCGTCCTCGGTGCGGACGTGGTCGGGCAGCTTCACGCAGTTCGCCACCGGGGCCAGGGCGTACCGGGCCGCGCCTCCGGCCGTGGTCACGCCGATCGCCGCCCAGCGTTCGCAGAGGTTGTTGTGGCCGGTACGGCAGTAGCGGCACTCGTAGCAGTAGAGGGACGGGTCGACGGCGACCCGGTCTCCCACCGTCACCTCCGTGACCCGGGTGCCGACCCCGACCACCTCGCCCGCGAACTCGTGCCCGGGCACGATCGGCAGCTTCGGGGCGAACTCGCCCTGGAGGATGTGGAGATCGGTTCCGCACAGGCCGCAGGCCGCGACCTCGACCACGACCTCGCGCGGGCCGGGCGTCGGGTCGGGGACCTCGGCGACGACGACCTTGCCCACGGACTCGATGACGGCGGCCTTCATTTCACGGCTCCCAACGACAGGCCCTGGACCAGCTTGTCCTGGGCGGCGAACCCCGCGGCGAGCACCGGCAGGGAGATGACGAGCGACGCGGCGCACACCTTCGCCAGGAACAGGCCCTGGCTGGTGATGAAGCCGGTCAGGAAGACGGGGGCGGTCTCGGCGACCACACCCGTGAGCACCCGGGCGAACAGCAGCTCGTTCCAGCTGAAGATGAAGCAGATCAGCGCGGTGGCGGCGATACCGGGGAGGGAGATCGGGGCGACCACGCGCGCGAGGATCGTCGGCAGCCGGGCTCCGTCCACCTTCGCGGCCTCGATCACCGCGACCGGGATCTCGGCGAGGAAGGACTGCATCATCCACACCGCGATCGGCAGGTTCATGGAGGTGTAGAGGATGACCAGCAGCCAGATGTTGTCGAGCATCCCGGCGTTCTTGGCGAACAGGTAGATCGGCAGCAGGCCCGCCACGACCGGCAGCATCTTCGTGGACAGGAAGAAGAACAGCACGTCCGTCCACTTGCGGACCCGGTTGATCGACAGGGCGTAGGCCGCGGGGAAGGCCAGCAGCAGGACCAGCAGCGTCGACGCCACGGACGCCACCGTGGAGTTGATCAGCGCCGGCCAGGGGCTCGCACCGCCTCCGGCGCCGAAGAACTCGCGGTAGCCGTCCAGGGTCAGGGCGGCCGCGAAGGACGGCGGGTTGGTCGCCGCGTCCGTCTCCGAGTGGAAGGACGTCAGCGCCATCCACGCGATGGGCAGGAAGAACGCGATGCCGAGCAGCCAGGCCAGCAGGCCCAGGCCCGCCCCCTTGCCACCGACCCGGCGGGCATGTGGTGCGGTCGTGCTCATGCGCGGGACACCTCCTCGCGGAACAGGGACGACACCACGCGCAGGGCGAAGGTCGCGATGACGATCGAGCCGATGACGACCAGGACGCCCGCGGCCGAGGCGAGGCCGTTCTCGTGGGCCTGGTAGAAGCTCTGGTAGACGGTGTAGGGGAGGTTGGCGGTGCCGAGGCCGCCGGAGGTGATCGTGAAGACCGCGTCGAAGTTCTGGACGATGTAGATCGAGCCCAGCAGGGCGCCCAGTTCGAGGTAGCGGCGCAGGTGCGGGAGCGTCAGGTGGACGAAGATCTGCCAGTCGCTCGCGCCGTCGACCCGGGCCGCCTCGATCTGCTCGTGGTCGCGGCTCTGCAGGCCGGCGAGCAGGATCAGCATCATGAACGGCGTCCACTGCCAGACGAGGGACGCCTCGACGGCGAGCAGCGGGGTGCTGGAGATCCAGTCGGGCTGTGGCCCGCCGACATAGTGCAACAACCCGTTGAACAGGCCGTATTCAGGGTTGTAGAGCACATGCTTCCAGAGCAGAGCCGCCGCGACCGGCACCACCAGGAACGGCGCGATCAGCAGCGTCCGCACGATGCCCCGGCCGCGGAACCGCCGGTCCAGCAGCAGGGCGAGGACCAGCCCCAGCACCAGGCTGGCCAGCACCACGGCCACCGTCAGCAGCACGGTCGTCCACACCGAGTGGCGCAGGTCCGGGTCGGTGAGGACCTCCTGGTAGTTGTCCAGCCCGGTGAAGTGCCGGGCGTCCGGGTAGAGGCTGTTCCAGTCGAAGAAGGAGATCACCAGCGTGGCCACGAAGGGCAGCTGGGTGACGACGATCATGAAGATCAGGGCGGGCAGCAGCGGGGCACGGGTGGCCCAGGCGCGCAGCCGGGCCGAGGGGCGGCGGGCCGGGGTGCCCGTCCGGGGTGCGGCCACGGGGGCCGTTGTCGTGGCGGTCATCGTCCCTCGTACTCCTCGGAGATCTTCTCGGCGAGCGCCTGGGCCTTCTTCAGGGCCGACTCGACGGACTGGCGTCCGGCGATGGCCGCGCTGATCTCCTGGGAGACCTTGGTGCCGAGGTCGGTGAACTCGGGGATGCCGACGAACTGGATGCCGGGCGCGGGTCGCGGCTGTACGCCGGGGTCGTTCGGCCGGGCCTGCTCGATGGCCTTCTTGGTCATCTCCTGGAAGGCGGCGGCCTCCTTGCGGTAGTCGGGGTTGGCGTACGTGGAGGCCCGCTTGCCGGCCGGGACGTTCGACCAGCCGACCTTGTCGCCGACCAGTTCCTCGTAGCCCTTGCCGGAGGCCCAGGAGACGAACGTCCAGGCGTCCTCCGGGTTGCGGGAGGCCTTCTGGATGCCCCAGGCCCAGGTGTAGAGCCAGCCGGAGGACCCGGTCTTCTCGACGGGGGCGGGGGCGTAGCCGACCTTTCCCTTGACCGGGGAGTTCGCCGCCTCCAGGGAACCGGCCGCGGAGGTGGCGTCGTACCACATGGCGACCTTGCCCTGGGTCATGTTGTTCAGGCACTCGGCGAAGCCGGACTGGGCGGCGCCGGACTCGCCGTGTTCGCGCACCAGGTCGACATAGAACTTCGTCGCCTTTTCGAAGGCGGGGGAGTCGAGCCGCGCCTTCCAGTCCTGGTCGAACCAGGTGCCGCCGAAGGTGTTCACGACCGTCGTCAGCGGTGCCATCACCTCACCCCAGCCGGGCAGGCCGCGCAGGCAGATGCCCTTCATGCCGGGCTCGGCGCCGTCCGCCTTCGCGGCGAGGTCCGCCACCTGCTGCCAGGTGGGGTGCGCGGGCATCGTCAGGCCCTTCTTCTCGAACACGTCCTTGCGGTACATGAGGAAGGACGACTCGCCGTAGAAGGGCTGGCCGTACAGCTTGCCGTCGTCCGCGGTGAGGGACTGGCGCATCGGCTTCAGGACGTCCTGCTCGTCGTAGGCGGGGTCCTTCGCGACGTAGCCGTTCATCTCGTGCAGCCAGCCGTTGCGGGCGTAGATCGGTATCTCGTAGTTGGACAGGGTGGCGACGTCGTACTGGCCGGCCTGGTTGGCGAAGTCCTGGCTGATCTTGTCGCGGACGTCGTTCTCGGGCAGGACGGTGAAGTTGACCTTGATGCCCGTCTCCGCGGTGAAGTGGGCGCGGGTCAGCTTCTGCAGCTCGACCATCTGCGGGTTGTTGACCATGAGGACGTTGATGGCGTCGCCGCCGGATCCGGCCCCGCCCGCGCCGACCCAGCAGCCGGAGAGCAGCGGGGCGAGCAGCGTCCCTGCGGCGGCCAGGGCGAGCGGGGCTCGCGGTGGCCGTCGTCGGCTCTGGGTTCGCATGGATCGCTCCTGGATGTATAGGGAGATAAGGGGCATCGCAGGGCGTGCGAGCGCCCTGGGGGAGGTGGCCGGACGTGCGGTCAGACGCGGATGACCTGCGGTCCGAGCAGCGAGTAGCGGTGGGCCTCGGCGGCCGGCAGCAGGGTGCTCGTCACGATCGTCTCCAGCGTGCCGACCTCGGCGAACCGGCAGAAGCTGACCGCTCCGAACTTGGTGTGCACACCCGCGAAGACCACGCGCCGGGCGGCCCGGATCGCCTGTGTCTTGACCTCGCTGACGGCCGGGTCGGGGGTGGTGAGGCCGTGTTCGCGGGAGATGCCGTTGGCGCCGATGAACGCCAGGTCCACGACGAAGCCGGACAGCATCTTCGTCGTCCAGTGGTCGACGGTGGCGAGGGTGCCGCGCCGCACCCGGCCGCCGAGCAGCAGCACACAGACGTGCTCGGCCTCGGCGAGGGCGCCCGCGACCGGCAGGGACGCGGTGACCACGGTCAGCGGCCGGTCCCGGGGGAGCGCCTCGGCGATGAGCTGCGGAGTGTAGCCCTCGTCGACGAAGACGGTCTCGGCGTCGCCGAGCAGCCCGGCCGCGGCGGCCGCGACCCGGCGTTTCTCGGGGACGTGGCTGGTGGCCCGGAAGGCGAGGGTCGTCTCGAAGCCGGCGCTCTCCACGGGGTAGGCGCCGCCGTGGGTACGGCGGAGCAGGCCGTGGTCCTCAAGGACGCGCAGGTCCCTTCGTACGGTCTCCTTGGCGACGCCCAGTTCGGTGGCGAGGGCGGTGACGTCGACCGAGCCGTCCCGGCGCGCGGCCAGCACGATCTCGCGCTGGCGTTCTTCCGCGGTCCTGTTCATGGCCGTCACCCGCCTTCCTGCCGTGCTGCCCGTTCGGGCCCTCGGTCGGGCCTTGGGGGAAGTTCTACAGGGGGTGTTCCGTGCCGACCAGGTCTGTTGCGGGCGGGATCCTGCCCGGGTGTGCCCGTTCGGTCGTGCGGGTGTGCGCGGTGGCGGGCGGAGGCTGTGGGCGTGTGCGGGTGCGTTGTGGCTGGTCGCGCGGTTCCCCGCGTCCTTGAGGGCGCCTCCCCGCCGTCCGCGGGTCGTGCCCGGATGCCCGGGCGGGCGGGCCCGTTCTCTGCCCGCCCGCCCGGGTTCGGCTCTGTCCGGTCAGTACGGCCAGACCGGCGGATCCGTCACGAACTGGCCGCCCAGGTAGGCGTGCGCCTCGTTGCCGTCCTGCAGTTCGCCCTGCTCGGCGATGAGCTTCTCGGCGTACGGCTCGGAGTCGTCCTGCGGCTCGTAGCCGAGCGCCCGGGCACTGGTGAGGTCCCACCACAGCCGGGTGTTGGCGGAGGAGCCGTGTACGACGGTGTGGCCCACGTGCTCGGCGGTCAGGGCCGCGTGGAAGAGGCGGGCGCCGTCGGCGGGGCTCATCCACACCGAGAGCATGCGCACGCTGGTCGGCTCGGGGAAGCAGGAGCCGATGCGCACCGAGACCGTCTCCAGACCGTGCCTGTCCCAGTAGAGCTGCGCGAGATCCTCGCCGAAGCACTTGGACAGGCCGTAGAAGGTGTCCGGGCGGCGCGGGGTGTCGACGGGGATGAGCGCGCTTGGATCAAGAGGTGCGTCGCCCCGGGGGCGTGGGGTGTAGCCGACGGCGTGGTTGGAGGAGGCGAAGACGATCCTGCCGACGCCTTCTTCACGGGCGGCCTCGTAGAGGTGGTAGGTGCCCTCGATGTTGGCCTTGAGGATCTTCTCGAAGGGCGCTTCCAGGGAGATGCCCGCGAGGTGGAGGATCGCGTCGACGCCCCGCACGGCCTCGCGCACGGCGTCCCGGTCGGCCAGGTCGGCGGTGATCGCGCCGGGCTCGCCCTCCACCGGGCGCAGGTCCAGCAGGCGCAGGTCGTAGCCGTAGGCCGGGAGCAGGTCCCGCATCAGGGTGCCGAGGCCGCCGGCGGCGCCGGTGAGCAGGACGGTGCGGGGAGCGGGCATCCTCGGGTCTCCTTGATCGCCGGCCGTGCTGATCGCCAAGCGTGTACTGATCACCGCGCGTGCACGTGAGCGCACGGTATTCATATGCGTGGACACGCTAAGGAGCTGGGGCGGAGCCCGTCAAGTAGGTCGTGGAGAAGCGGAGAAGGTGAATCCGCAGGTACGTCGCGGATGGGCGCGCTTGACCGGCGCCCAGGCGGCACCTTAGCGTGGTGTTGTTCAGAAATATAGACGCCAATCATGAATATAGAACCGGGAGAGCTTGTGACGCCAGCCCCTCTCGCCACACGACTCGACATCCCCAGCGGGCCGCTGTTCTTCCCGGTCACCGCCTACGGACCCGACGGCTCCGTGGACCTCGACACCTACCGCACGCACGTCCGGCGCGGGGTGGAGGCCGGAGCCGCCGCCGTGTTCGCCTGCTGCGGCACCGGCGAGTTCCACGCGCTGACGCCCGAGGAGTTCGAGGCCTGCGTCCGGGTCGCCGTCCAGGCCGCCGACGGGCGCGTGCCGGTCGTCGCCGGCACCGGGTACGGCACCGCGCTCGCCGTGCGCTACGCCCGCCTGGCCGAGGCCGCCGGGGCGGACGGGCTGCTCGCCATGCCGCCCTACCTCGTCGTCGCCGGGCAGGAGGGGCTGCTGCGGCACTACCGCGAAGTCGCGGCGGCGACCGCCCTGCCGGTCATCGTCTACCAGCGCGACAACGCCGTGTTCACCCCGCGGACGGTCGTCGCCCTGGCCCGCACGGACGGGATCATCGGCCTGAAGGACGGGCTCGGCGACCTCGACCTCATGCAGCGCGTCGTCAGCGCCGTCCGCACCGAGGCTCCGGGGGACTTCCTCTACTTCAACGGTCTGCCGACCGCCGAGCAGACCCAGCTCGCCTACCGCGCCCTCGGGGTCACGCTCTACTCGTCCGCCGTGTTCTGCTTCGCGCCGGAGATCGCCCTCGCCTTCCACCAGGCCCTCAGGACCGGCGACGACGCCACCGTGGCGACGCTGCTGGACGGCTTCTACCGCCCCTTCGTCGACCTGCGCGACCGGGGCCGCGGCTACGCGGTCGCCCTGGTCAAGGCCGGTGTACGGCTGCGCGGCCTCGACGTCGGAGAGGTCCGGCCCCCGCTGCACGAGCCGAGCGGGGACCATGTGAAGCAGCTCGCCGAACTGATCGAGCGGGGCCACGCGTTGCTGGAGGAGGCCAAGTGAAGGCGTCGGCATTCGTCTACCCCTGGGACGTCAACGGGGACCCGGAGGCGCCCGCGCGGATCGCCGCACTCGGCGTGGAGCAGGTGACGCTGGCCGCCGCCTACCACTCCACCCGCGCCCTCACGCCCCGCCACCCGCGCCACCGCATCGTCACGGCCGAGCACGCCGCCGTGCTGTACCCGGCGGACGACCGCTGGAACGGGCGGGAGCTGCGCCCCTGTGCGGCCGGCGCCTGGGCCCCCGGGGACGCCTTCGGTGAGGCCGCCACCGCGCTCGCCGACGCCGGTCTCGACGTGCACACCTGGGTCGTCCTCGCCCACAACTCCCGCCTGGGCGCCGAGCACCCGGACACCTCGGTCGTCAACGCCTACGGCGACCGCTACCCCTGGGCGCCCTGCATCGCACAGCCCGCCACACGCGCGTACCTGACCGACCTCGCGGCGGAGGCCGCCGCCCGGCCCGGGGCGCGCGGCACCGAGCTGGAGTCCCTCGGCTGGTACGGGCTGCAGCACCTGCACGCCCACGACAAGACCGGCGGCGTGGGCCTCGGGGACGCCGGGCAGTACCTGATGGCGCTGTGCTTCTGCCCGTCCTGCCGGGAGGGCTACGGCCGGCACGGCCTGGACGCCGACCGGCTGGCGGCCGCCGTACGGACCGCGCTGGAACCGGTGTGGCAGGGAGCGCCCTCCGACGGAGCCTGGGCGGGCATCGAGAAGCTCCTGGGCGAGACCCTCGCGAACACCACGCGCGCGTACCGCGACGAAACCGCCCGCACGCTCCAGGAACAGGCCGTCGCGGCGGTCCGGGCGGCCGCTCCCGACGGCTTCCAGGTGCTGCTGCACGCGGACCCCGTGTCATACCACGTCGGCGCCAACCCCGGCGTCGACCCGGCGCACATCCTGTCCGTCGCGGACGGCGTGGTCGTCCCCTGCGCGGGCGGCACCGGCACCCTCACGCCGTTCGCGCGGCAGGAGCGCGAGGGCGCCGTCATCGCCGCCAACTTCACCGTCGTCTCGGGGATGGGCGGCAGCCCCGGCACCCTCGCCGCCGACGCCGCCGAGGCACGGCGGCTGGGCGCCACCGAACTCCGGCTGTATCACGCCGGACTGGCGTCCGACGACGACCTGGACACGGTCCGCTCCGCCCTCGCCGGGCGCTGAGACGGTGGGGTGGCCGTCACTGGTGGGGGGCGGC
>NZ_WWIC01000284.1:0-25543 GCF_009872555.1 Streptomyces sp. SID5643 | reverse complement strand
CTGGCTGATCTTGGCGTTCCAGCCGTTGGTGACCTTCTGGTTGCCGGCGTACGACCACTTCACCGCCCACGACGACTTGGCGGCGCCGTGGTTGGTGACGGTCCCGGACGCGGTGAAGCCGGTGTCCCACTGGTTCTGCACCTTGTAGTCGACGGTGCAGGGGACGGCGGACGCACCGGTGCCGCCGGGGACGACGGCGAAGGCGGTGCCGGTGGCGCCGGTGACCAGCGCCAGGGCGGCGAGGAGCGCGGTTCTGGTACGACTCATGTGCGGGTCTCCCGTGGTTGGAGTCGTGCTGTCGACCGAACGAGGGGTCCGAAGGGATGCCGAGCCCGGCGGCGGAGAGGCCCGTGCCGTGCGGGCGCCACCGAAGCCGGGGTGAGGTGACGTGCGGGAGCGACGTGCCGGACGCCGGCGTGTCGTTCGCTTCCGGCCGACGCACGCTCCGCCGGTCTCACACGGTGGAAGCGCTCCCACGCCTCGCAAGGTAGAGCACTCCCGCCACCCGCATCCAGGGAGGACGCGCACCTCGGGGTTAAGGCGGAGTTAGCTGGAGGACATCGTCGCCTTGGCGGGTCCGGGCGGGCGCTGCGGTCCGTCGCCTAGGTCGCCGGGAAGGCCGGATGAGGAGGGACGGCAGGACGGGGCGGCACTGCGGACAAACGATTCTCCTCCTGGAGGATGCGCAGCAGGGCCCGGCGGGCCGCGGAGGCGGACGGCCTGGCCTCCTTCTCCTCGCGCATGAGGTCGCGTACGAGCCGGACGGCGGGGTCCCGGGCGGCCGCGCCACCGGACGGATTGACGTTGCCCACGAGCAGGAAGGCCAGGATTCTGCCGAACGCCCACAGGTCGGCCGCCGGTTCGAGGGGCGAGCGAGCGCTGATCTCCGGTGCTAGGGTCCGCGCCCGGGGCAGCAGGGGCACGCATCCGGACGCCAGCAGTTCGCCTGAGCCGCTGCCGCTGAGCACGACGGAACCGGACTCTCCGATCCACACCTGCTCGGGCGCGATGAACCCGCGGACGATGCCCTTGGAGTGGGCGACGGACAGGGTGCGCAGCATGGCGAGACCGATCCTTGCCGCCTGCGGACGGGAGACCCGGTGGTGGGCGACGAAGTCACCGAGGGTCCGGCCGTGGGGACGCTCCTCCACACACCACACGTTGCCGCCCGCGACGAACGCGCCGACGCTGACGGGGAAGCGGCCGGGGTCGACCGACTGGAGGTAGACGCTCTGCCTGAGGTACCGCACCGCGACCTGCTGAGCGCGCCGGACTCCCCTGCCCGGGCCCGCGGAGACCTGCAAGGCGTACAACTCCCGCCCGTCGCATTCGTCGCGGGCGAACCAATGGGAGACGCCCGCCCTGCTGCCGAGTTCCGTGACCAGCCTGATCCGGTTCTGCAGCGGAGCCCTGCCGGGCGATCGAGCCACCATGTCCTCGCTTCACTTCCGATGACGCAGCACATTTCGGGGGTTGGGGCCGTTTCCGCGGCCCGGACCCTTTCACCGGCCCGGATCCCTTCACCGGAACCGATCTCTTCGCCGGACCGGATCTCACCGCCGGACCGGACCGGATCTCTTCACCGGACCGGCACGGCTCCCCACGCGGACCGCGGTCCGCGTGGGGAGCCGTGCCTCCGGCTCATGGCGAGTCCAGGCGCCCCTCCGTCCCAGGAGGTCGGCCGGAGGAGAGGTGGGTCAGCCGTTCAGCTGACACTCCGCCAACCCGTCCAGTCCTGCCGGAGGCGTGGCGCCCTCGCGCTTGAACGCGATCTCGATGCGGTCGATCACAGCCTTCCGCTTGTTGCCGAGCGGACCGAGGATGGCGTTGTCGATGAAGTTCGGGCCGCCCTCACCCTGGGACCGCGCCAGCCGCGCATTGGCCTCACCGATCTCCCGCTCCAAGGCGGCGAGTTCACGGTCGACCTGCCCCTGGGCCCCGGCCGGAATACCGGCCGGCAGCTTGCCTGCCACGTCGGGGCAGTTGACCGTGGGAGCCCCGTCCGCTCCGGCCGCACCGCCTGCCGCCTCCTGCTCACCACCGGCGTCTTCCGCCTGCTCACCACCGGCGCCTTCCGCCTGTTCGCCGGCGCCGCCCGCACCGCCCTCGCCCCCGAGGGCGCAGGGCGCGAACCGCTCCAGTCCTTCGGGTTTCTCGGCGACGCGGCCGATGGCCGTCTCGATGCGGTTCAGCGCGGCCGTGCGCTTGCCCTCCAGCGGGCCCAGGATCGCGTTCTGCACGAAGTTCGGGCCGCCCTCGCCCTGGGACTTCGCCAGCCGCGAGTTGGCCTCCGCGAGCTGCTTGTCCAGCAACTCCAGGTTCTTCGTGACCTCTTCCTGCGCCTCGGCCGGAATCTCCGGCAACCCCTCCACGGAGGGGCAGGCGATGCTCTGCGCACTCAAGGTCCGGGCGGGCGTCTGCTCGCCGCCCTGCCCGGCGAACGCGCCCGCCGCGGCGAAGGTGCCGGCGATCAGTGCGGCGCCGACCACACCCGCACCGGCGATCCGGTACGTGCGGGACTTTCCGTTTCCTCGCTTGCCTGTCATGACGTCCTCTGGCTCCTGCGAAGACCGTCGGACCTCTCCACGGAGAAGTCCCCGGGCTTCGCTACGGGTGCCGGTGCCCCCAGTACCCCTGCCAGCTTGTCGCCGACAGGTACGGGCGCCGCAGGCCGAACGTTCAATCTGGTTCTCGGCCGGTTTTCGAGAAGTGGCCGGGAGGCCTCACCCTCCCACCGCCTGCGCAACGCACAGAAATGCGGTGACCCGGTACGTCGTCCCTGTACCGGGTCACCGCATGCGTGTGACGCACGGACTCCCGTCCCCGGAGCGCCGCCGCCGTGCCTCACCGCCACGATCGTGCAGTCGCGGCCAGGGCCCGCACAAGCGGAGAAGGGTCCGTTGACCCTCGCGTAAGCCCCGCTTGACAACACCCCCTCGGATGGGGGCGCGTGCCCTGCGCACGGCCGAAACCCGCACGGGGCGCGCAGGGTGTTCCCCACCGTCCCCCAAGGGCCGCCGGCCCTCCGGCGCCCGTGCCACCCGGAGACGACGAGGAGCAGCGACGCCATGATCCCTGACCGCCGCGACCGCCGATGGCTGAGACCGGCCCTGACCGGTGCGGTCGCAGCCGCCTTCCTCGGGCTGCTGACCACGACCGCTCCCCCGGAGCCGTCCGGGCGAGCGGCGCGGCCGGCTCACCAGGACGTGCAGGCAACTCACCAGGACGTGGTGAGCCGGCGCCCGACGCACGGCTCCGCCGAGGCAGGCAGCCCGCAGGAGGACTCCGCGCGGCCCTGCGGTTCCGCTCCGGTCCTCGGCCCGCTCCTCCTGGGGTACTGCGGGCGCACCCGGGTGTTCCGGCGGTGCGGTGCTCTGCGCCGGCCCGTGTGCTCCGGCGTCGACGGCCGGACCGGGTGCTTGTGTTATCTCCGCGTTTTCTGAGCGACAGCATCGCGTTGACCTGCCCGGCAGGCATGGTGTCCGCACGCTGTGACCCGACAGGATCTGCCTCGGACGGCCACCGTCCGCATTCCCCCTCCGCGGTGCCCGAGTGCCACCTGACGCCTCGCCCACCGCGGAGGGCCACACCGGCCCGGTCCCCTCCGCCCCCTCAGCCCCCAGCGGAAGGGCCGGGCCGCCACCACGGCACGCGGCGCTCCGCCGCCGGGCAGGAAGCCGTACGTAAGGAGCATGGGTGAGCAGCACGGCGCGGTTCGAGGACTTCTATGCCAGCACCTTCCGGGCCGTGGCGGGGCACGTCTACCTGATGACCGGGGACGCCCACGTCGCGGAGGACTGCACGCAGGAGGCCTTCTCCCGAGCCGTCCCCCGCTGGGAGCGCATCCGCTCCTACGACGTCCCGTACGCCTGGGTGCGGCGGGTCGCCCACAATCTCGCCTGCTCCCGGATGCGTCAGGCCCAGCGTGCCCGGGCCGCCCTGGTGCGCCTCGGCCCCGCCGCTCCCCATCCGCCCGCCGACGAGCACCATGTCGTGGTCGTCCAGAGTGTGCGCGAACTGCCCCTCAAATACCGGCAGGTGCTGGTCCTGCACCATCTGCTCGACCTGCCGGTGCGTGACGTCGCCGAGCGGCTCGGCATCCCGGAAGCCACCGTCAAGACCCGGCTCGCGCGCGGTCGTCGCCGTCTCGCCGATGCACTGGAGGAGCCAAGACCCCTCTGACCGCGCCGTCCCTGACCTACGGTGACCGCATGACCTCGGTTCTGATCGTCGAGGACGACGTACTCGTCCGCGAAGCGCTCACCCGTTCCCTGACGTCCGCGGGCCATGACGTGACGGCGGTGGGCACGGCCATGGAGCTGATGCGCCGGCTCGTCCCGCCCTTCCCCGACCTGGTCGTCCTCGACCTGGGGCTGCCCGACCTCGACGGCGGCCAGGCGCTGAAGATGATGCGCGCCGTCAGCCGGGTGCCCGTCATCATCGCGACGGCACGCAGTGACGAGTCGGACATCATCCGGCTGCTGCGCGACGGAGCCGACGACTACCTGGTCAAGCCGTTCTCCGGGGAACAGCTCGCCGCGCGGGTGCTGGCGGTGCTGCGCCGCGCGGGGCAGGCGCCACCGGACACCCTGCACGTGGGCGGTCTCGTCATAGACATGACGCAGCGCCAGGTCAGCCTCGGCGGTGCGGCCGTCGACCTCAACCGGCGAGAATTCGACCTGCTGGCCTACCTGGCGCGGCGTCAGGGCGCCGTGGTCACACGCCGGGAACTGCTCACCGAGGTGTGGCGGGGCTGCGACGTGTACGACCGCACCATCGACGTCCACGTCTACTGGCTCCGGCGGAAGCTGGCCGAGAGCGGCGGGGCCCGCGACTACGTGGAGACCGTCCGGGGCGTGGGTCTGAGACTGGTGGTGCCAGCGGCATGACCCTGCGCACCTGGCAACTGCGCCTCTCCCTGGGGATCGCGCTGCTCACCACGCTCGCCTTCGCCCTGCCCCTCGGGTACGCGGCGCGGCAGCAGGCGGCCGACCGGGCGCAGCAGCGGTCGGAGCGCAGGGCCGCGGCGCTGGTGACGGTCCTCGCGGCCACCCGTGACCCGGGCGCGGTGCGCGCCGCCTGGCGGAGCACGGGTGAGGACGCGGCGTCGACGTGCGTGCGCGTTCCGGGTGACGCCGACGTGGGACGGTGCCGGGCACCCGGGAGCGCACTGGGGCAGGCCTCCAGGGAAGGCCGGACGGTCCGGGCCCGTGCCGTGGACGGTCAGGACGTGCTGCTGCTGCCGGTCCGCCTGCCGGACGGTCGTACGGCCTTCGTGGAGTCGCTGGTGCGCGAGGCGGAGAAGACCGACGGCGTGGCTGCCGCGTGGACGGTGCTGGCCGGCGCCGTGGCGGCGCTGACGCTGATCGCAGCCATGGGTGCGGACCTCATCACCCGCAGGCTCGTGCGATCGGCGGGCGAGCTCGTCCGGGCGGCGTCCGCCGTCGGCCAGGGCGAGTTGGGCGTACGCGTGCCCGTCGGCGGGCCGCAGGAAGTGCGCAAGGTGGCGGCTGCCTTCAACACCATGACCGACAGGATCGCGGGTCTGATGCAGTCGGAGAGGGAGTTCGCCGCCGACCTGTCGCACCGCCTGCGCACTCCGCTGACTGCCCTGAAGCTGGATCTGGACACGGTCGAGGGGCCCGCGGCGGACCGTCTGCGTGCGGCGGTGACCGCGCTCGACCAGCAGGTGACCCATCTGATCGGCCTGACGCGCAAGGGGTCCGCCGACGCCTCGCCCGTGCCCGGCCAGGGCACCGAACTCACCACCGCGGTGGGCACCCGCATGGCCTTCTGGGCGACTCTGGCCCGCGCGCAGGGCCGGCCCTGCGACGTGACGGTGGACTCCGTACCCGTCACGGTCGACGTGGGCGAGGAGGAGGTCGTGGCTGCGCTGGACGCCCTGCTCGGCAACGTCTTCCGGCACACTCCGATGGGCACCCGGTGCGAGGTGTACGCCGGACTGCTGGACGGCGTGCCCTCCCTCGTCGTCGAGGACGGGGGGCCGGGGATCCCTCTCCAGGAGGCGGCCTCCGTCCGTGGCCACAGCGGAGGGGCATCGAGCGGGCTGGGGCTGGACATCGCGGCGCGGGTGGCCGCGGAGGCGGGGGGCCGGCTGCTGGTCGGCACGAGCCGCCACGGAGGGGCGCAGCTGCTGCTGAGGCTGGGCGGCGAACAGGCGGGGCCGAGGCACCGAACGGCGACGGGGAAGGTGCCCGGGGGCGCGTCACCGGCTGGGGACGCCTCGTTCTGACGCCCGGGTGGGTTCTGGCTGCCGAGGTACTGCCGGGCTGCCGTCAGGTCTCGCGTTCCAGGGCCGACCGGGTGTCCGGGCCGTAGACACCGGGTGGGTCCGTCCGGATACCCCGCAGTGCCTGGTAGTTCTGCACGGCCGCCTCGGTGGGCTGGCCGTACACTCCGTCGACCGGCGCCGTGTCGACACCCGCCGTCCGCAACCTGCGCTGCAGATCCAGCACTTGGCTGCCCTGATCGCCGCGGGACAGGACGGCGGCTTCGCCGTCGGTGGAGCCGTCCGGCTCGAGTCCGGCGTCGTCGGACGCCGCGCTGGACGGAGCGCTCGACGACGCTGCGGGCGCCGTGGACGGTGGTGCGGGCGAGGAGGGCCGGGACTCCGGCGGGCTCGTGCCCGCCCGGACGGGCGGGGACGCACGGTCCGGCGGGGAGGTCCGGCCGGGCGCGGAGGCGGCGGGTGGCAGGAGCTCGGGCGGCTCGAAGGGATCGACGGGCCGGGTGAACAGGTGCACCAGGGCGGCGGTGAGCAGTGCGAGCACCCCGACGGCCGCGGCGACCCACGCGCGGTTGCCGGTCCACCGCACGCGTGCACCGGCCCCGTCCGGCCGGCTTCGCCGGTGCTGTGTCATCGGCGACCCCCTCCCCCTGGACGAACTCGTGCGCCCGGCGACCCGCGTATGCGGCCCTCCGCGCCGACGCCTCTCCCCACGGTCCGCGAGAAGCCCTCCACGAAGGACACATCGCACCCGCTTGTTACGGGCGCACGCCCGCGCGAGCCCGGCCGAGTCTAGTCCGCGCCACCGTGGCCGGTCCGGTGATCCCCGACTCCCGCGCCCCCGCCCCGTGGCCGGGCGAAACCCACGACGCGACATCTGACACTGAAAGACCCCGGCGGGACTCGGGGAGGCGGACGTTCGGCCGGCGCGCCTTGTCACCGCCGCTGTCGAGAAGCGGAGACGAGCGCGTGGTGAAGGACCGGGCCGCGAAGAGGCCGAAAGCCGTCGTCCGAACCCCTGGCGTCAGCCGTTGAGTTGCCAGATGGCGAAGTTGAGGGAGGCCGCGTACAACACCCACAACGCGTACGGGACGAGGAGGAGCCAGGCGGCCCTGCTGCTGCGGCGGAAGAGCACCATCGTCGTGCCGATCGCGGCCAGCAGCAGGCAGATGTCGAGGAACGCGAGGCCGTACTGCCCGGCTCCGAAGAACAGCGGCGTCCAGGCCAGATTGAGGGCGAGTTGAGCGCTCCAGGCGCCGGTCTCCGCCCTGGCCTCCGCCAGGGGGCGTCGACGCAGCACGAGCCACGCGGAGACCGCGATGGTCGCGTAGAGCACCGTCCAGACCGGGCCGAACAGCCAGGAGGGCGGGGCCCAGGCGGGTCGGTCGAGTGAACGGTAGGTGCTCGCGGCGTCCGACGACGCGAGCCCACCCACGGCGGCCACCGCGTAGCTGAGGGCGAGCAGCAGGAGCAGGAGTGGCCAGCGCCGGAGGCGGCGGGGCTGACGGGCGTCGCGGGGCAGGGTCTGCGTCACCGGTGTGTCTCCTCGGGAGTGCGGCGTGGGAAGTCGTTGCCTGGTGCCCCGGATCCCCGGCCTGACGCGGATCCTCAGAGTCCCAGGATGCGCACGACGAAGAACGCGGCGACCAGCAGGCAGCCGATCACGACCAGGGACAGCAAGAGTCGTGGGTGCTCCCAGACCCCGCCGTCCGGACGTTCGTGATGTGCCTCGGCCGTCGTCCCCTCCACGGGCGGCGTCTCTCCGGGCGGGGGCAGCGAATCGGTCATGGTCACACCTCCGGAATCCGGTCGGCCCGACAGGAAGCACATCGGGCTGTGCATCCGGTGTTTCGCTCCCGGGCGCTCGTTCGGATGCATGGCAGGCGCACTCCGGACGCACCGCGGGCGCACTCCGGACGCATGGCTGGCGCACTCCGGCGGCGCGCGAGCGCTGGTGCGCTCAGTCGGTCTCACGGGAGTACAGGACCGAGCCGATCCGCTGGGACAGGTCCTGCCGGGGTCCTGCTGCCGGTGTGGGAGCCGCGGCGAGGAGTTCCCGGGCCAGGTCCCGGACCTTGCGGTTGGTGTCCTGGGACCGGCGGCGCAGCAGACGCATGGCGACGTCCGGGTCCACACCGTACTGAGCCATCAGGATGCCGCGGGCCAGGTCGATGTCCTGCTGGCTGGCCCTGGCCCGGGTCACGTCGCCCTCGGCGAGGTCGCGCGCATGGGAGGTCAGCGACTCGGTGACGTCGATGATGAAGCCTCGCAGCGTCACCACGTCGCCGTTGTCGTCCGTCCGTCCGTCGGCCACCAGCACGACGGCGTGCTCCTCACCCGAGGTGTCCAAGACGCGGTGGTAGCAGCCGAACGGCCTGCCGTCGGCCCGCACCGAGGCCAGCGCCTTCTCCACCCGTTCGCGGTCGTCCGGATGCCGGTGCTCGCGAAACAGCTCGCCCGTCGGTTCCACCGAGTCCGGGACGCGGCCCAGCAGGCGGTACAGCTCGTCCGACCACCACCAGGTGTCCTCGCGCACCCGGTAGACGAACACGCCGGTCAGGTCGTCCGGCGGATCGTCACGTCGATCGGTTTCCTGTCGCACGGCCGCCCTCCCGTCCGACACCCTCGCACTCGGGGCACCTGCCCTTTCATTCTAGGGAGGGAACGGACACCTCTCGTGCCGAGCGGCAGGCCGGTTCGGCACCGGGGACGCGGCCATCGCACGATGCGCCGGAGGTGATGACGAGAGCGGCCTGCTGTCGATGAAGTAGCGGGTCGCGGTCGACCGTGCGGTGGCCCCGCTGGGCCTCACCCACGCGCAGTACTCCCTGGTCGCCTCGCTGCACGGCATGCAGCGCTCCGGCGAACGGCCCAGCCAGCGCCGCCTCGCCGACCACACCGGACTGGAGCCGCTCTATGTGTCGAAGCTGGGCCGCGCGCTGGAGAACGCCGGGCTCCTGGAGCGCACCCGGGACCCGCGTGACCCGCGCGCGGTGCAGCTCGCCCTCACCGAACAGGGCCGCGAGGTCACCGGGCGGGCGATCGAGGTCGTCCACGGCCTCCTCCAGCAGCTCCTCGGCCCGCTCGGCGGCCTCGGCAGCGCGCGCACGCACGCAGGAGTTCACGCGCGAACTGACGGCCCTGCTCGACGCACCTCTTGAACCCTTCAGCGAGAACGGGACGGAGCGGTCATGACCACCACACCCCTCGTCGACCCCCGTGTCATCGGCCTGGCCCATTACGCCGGCCGCGCCCTCCTCCAGCAGGTGCTGGACCGGCACGGCATGACCTTCGAGCAGTCCGTCACCCTCCGCCTCGCCGCGATCGCCGACGGCCCGGTCGGGCGCGACCAGCTGGTCGACGGCGTCACCGAAGCGCTGAGGACCGGCGCCGGGGAGGCGCACGGCGTGCTCGACGAGCTGATCGCCGCGGGGCTGCTGGCCCCGGACGGGGAGGGGGAGGGACGGATCACGGACGCCGGCCGCGGGCTGTACGCCACGACCTCCGCGGCGACGGCACCCAGCACCGCGCGGATCTACGACGGCATCCCGGCGGAGGACCTGGCCGTCACCGGTCGCGTACTGACTCTGCTCACCGAGCGGTACGGCGCCGAACTGGCCATCCTGACCCGCTAGGGGCTCCCGCTCTCCCCCACACACCCGCCCGCGACACCCGCCGGCGGAATACCGGAGGGGCGGACCCGGTTGTCGGCCTCGAAGGAGGCCCCGAGTGAACACCACGCAGGACACCACGTACTACGCCCACGGAACCCCGGCCGAGCGCTGGGAGCGCGCGCAGCTGTTCTTCGACGCCAAGGACTACGCCGCCGCCGCGCGCGTCCTGGTCGGGCTGGTCGAGGAGGTGCCCGAGCAGACCGGGCCCCGGCTGCTCCTGGCGCGCTCCTACTACCACTCCGCCCAACTGCACCGCGCCGAGGCCGAGTTGCGTTCGATCGTCGAGCGGGACCCGGTGGAGCACTACGCCCGGCTGATGCTCGGCCGCACCCTCCAGCGGCAGAACCGGCACGAGGAGGCGGAGTCGCACCTGCGGATCGCCTCGGCGCTCGCGGGTGACTTCGAGGAGCGCCGACCCGGGCTGTAAGCGAAGATGCCCGGCTCCTTGAGGAGCCGGGCATCCGTGTGCCTGGAGTTCCGCTACCGCTCCCCGGCAGGGGTCCCGTACGACCGCCGCCCCCGCCGGTAGGCGATCTCCCCCAGCAGGATGTCGACGGCGAGGAACACGGCCAGCGGGATGCCGAACAGGGGCAGGAAGTAGCCGAGGACGGCGACGCCCGCGAGCAGCGGCACCAGGATCTGCGGCGGGACCTGCTGCCAGGCGCCGCGCGGCACGGGGCGGCCGAAGGCGCCGCCGCGGCCGCGCTGCCACCACATGCGGTAGCCCCAGACGATCAGCAGGATCAGGGACAGCGCGAGCAGCATCAGGGCGATCTGATTGGCCGGGCCGAAGAGGACGCCGGTATGCAGGTCGATGCCCCAGCGGGTGAGCTTCGCGAGCACCGGGTGGTCCGCGAAGCGCAGCACGTCGACGACCTCGCCGCCGGCCGGGTCGATCGCGACGGCGTCCTGCTTCGTGGGCCAGCTGCGCTGGACCTGCTTGACGACGTACGCCGAGCCCGCGTCGGCGGGCGGCACGATCTCCACCGGGTCACCCAGCCCTTCGGCCCGTGCCGCCGCCAGGACCTTGTCCAGGCCCACGCCGTGCGCGGCGTCGCCCGCCCGCCCGGCGGCGGAGTCGTGGCCGCCGTGCTCGCCGCCGGCCGCCGCCGACACCGACGGGGTGGCCTGGCCCAGTGAGGTGCGCAGCTCGTCGATGTGGGCCCCGGCGTACGCCGACCAGGTCAGACCGGTCGCCGAGAGGAAGAAGAACCCGGCCGCCGCCCACACGCCGAGGCTGCCGTGCAGTCCGAGCGTGCGGCGCCGCCCTTTGGTGCCCCGCACCTTGCGCAGGGCGCGGCGCCGGGAGAACCAGAGCGCCAGTCCGCCCGCCGAGATGACGCCCAGCCAGCTGGCCGCCAGCTCGCTGTACAGCCGCCCCGTCTCCCCCAGGTGCAGGTCCCGGTGGAACTCGTCGATCCAGGTGCGCAACGGCAGGGCGCCGGTCGAGCCGTACTGTTCCAGGGAGCCCCGCACCTTCGCGGTGTACGGGTCGACGAACACGGCGAGGGTGTGGCCCTCCCCGACGCCCGGGACACCGGACAGCATCACCCTGGTCGTCGCGCCGGACTCCGGCGAAGGGCGGACGGCCGAGACCGTTCCCTCGGGATGGGCCTTGCGGGCGGCGGCCACCTGCTCGCCGATCGGCAGCTTCCGCTCTCCGACGGGGACGGTCATCTCGTGGTCGTACACGAGCTTCTCCGCCTGGAAGGAACCGGCGTACAGCAGGCCGGTGACGGCGGCGACGAGGAGGAACGGCGCCACCAGCACCCCGGCGTAGAAGTGCAGGCGGAGGATCAGCGGGCGCAGGGGTGCCCAGTTGCTCTTCGACGGGGCCGGGGCGGCTGGCTGGGGGGCCTCGTCCGTGGTGGCCGAGGGAGCGGTGGTCATCGGCTGGCTTCTCCGGGGGGTCTCTTCTGGGCCGTTGCGGTGTCGGCGGTGGCCGTTGCGGTGCAGTAGTCGGAGCAGCGGGGCGTTCAGTTCCCGAAGAATTCATGTGACGCGCATCACATGGGGGTGGGGGGTGCCGTGCCATGCTGAAACGATGGGAACTCCGGACGATCGCGCACCCCTGGCCGAACGGGTCGGGCAACTCCTCGATGAAGGGCTGCCGTTGACCATTGTCGCGGCCGGTGACCCGGTGCTGCGGCGCGGCACCGAGCCGTTCGACGGTCAGCTGGGGCCGGCCCTGCTGGCCCGGTTCGTCGAGGCCCTGCGGATCACCATGCGGGCGGCGCCCGGGGTCGGCCTGGCGGCCCCGCAGGTGGGCGTTGAGCTCCGGATCGCCGTGATCGAGGATCCGGCGCCGGTGCCGGAGGAGGTGCGTCTCGCGCGCGGGCGGGTGCCGCAGCCCTTCCGCGTCCTGGTCAATCCCTCCTATGAGCCCGTCGGTGACGCGCGGGCCGCGTTCTTCGAGGGCTGCCTGAGCGTGCCGGGCTGGCAGGCGGTGGTGACGCGGCCCGCCGAGGTGCGACTGACCGGGCAGGACGAGCACGGGCGGACGCTGGACGAGGTGTTCTCGGGCTGGCCGGCCCGGATCGTGCAGCACGAGACGGACCACCTCGACGGTGTCCTGTACCTGGACCGCGCCGAGCTGCGCTCGCTGTCCTCCAACCAGGCGATGGCGGAGCGCTGGGGCCGGCCCACGCCGGAGGAGGCGGCGCGGGCGCTGGGCTTCGACCTGCCCTAGCGGGCAGACCGACCCGGAGGCGGGCCGCGGTTCATCCACCAGGGTGCCGGAGGCGGTGGAGGACCTGTGGGACGACGACTACCGTGCTCTGGTGGCGCCCGCGCACGCGTAACCTTGTCCCCTCACACGGGGAGGGGCGTTGGGCGAGTCCGGGAACGGTTCGAGGCGCTACGTCGTCGCGGCGGGCACGCTGCACTACCGCGAGGGCCCCGGACTGCCCTTGGCGCACCGGGATGCCGACCGGGTGGCGGACCTCTTCGCGTCCATGGGCTACGAACGGGTCCTGACCGGCGTGTCGTACGACCCCGACCCGGGGGCCTTCGAGGACGCCCTGGCCGACTGGTGCCGCACCGCGGAGCTGTCGGCCGACGACGTCGTGGTCCTCTACTACGCGGGGCACGGTGACCGCTCCCCCACCGGCCAGTACCGGCTCGCCTGCACGGACAGCAGGTGGGACCAGCCCCGTTCGTGGCTGTCCCTGCCGCATCTCGCGGAGACCCTGGCCGTCTCCCCCGTCCGCAACGTGCTGTTCGTCGTGGACGCCTGTCACGCGGCCGCCGCCGGCGCGGACATCGGCCGGGTGACCGACTCCATCGTCGCGAGCCGGGGGCTCGCGGACTCCTTCGGCGCGGGCACCTGGCTGCTGGCGTCCGCGCGCCACCGGGACCTGGCGCGCGACGGTGCCTTCGTCACCGAACTGGTCAAGGCCTGTGCGCAGGGCGACGGGCCGTCACAGCGCTACCTCGCGCCCGACGTCGTGACCAATCGGGTCAACCAGTGCTTCAAAGCGGCCGGTTCGCAGCAGCGGGCTGCCTGCTCGTCGGTCGACCACTCCGAGCGGCCGCCGTTCTTCGTGAACCCCTCGTTCGACCCGCACGCCGAGGTCACGGGCGAGGGGGTGCGCGGGGAGGCCTCGGATCTGTCCTCCCACTTCGAGCCGCGCGGGCGGGGGGTGGAGCATGTGCACGATCCCGGCTCGTACTTCACCGGGCGAGAGCGTGCCCTGCGCGACCTCCGCACGCACCTCGGCGGCGAGGGCCCGGCAAGGCTCCTCGTCGTCACCGCCGACCCCGGTTCCGGGAAGTCCGCGGTGCTGGGCCGGCTGGTCCTGGAGGGGCACGCCGACGCCTCCGTCAACGCCCACCACCAGACGCTGGAGGCGCTGGTCGGACGGTTCGCGGCGGCGGCCGACGTCCGAGCGGCCACTCCGGTGGCCCTGTTCACAGCGCTGTCGGGCCGTCAGCGGCCTCTGCGGATCGTGGTCGACTCGCTCGACGAGGCCGGTGCCGGCAGCGGCAAGGCCGAGGCCCGCCGCATCGCCTGGGACCTGCTGCGCCCGCTCGCGGGCGTGCCGTGCGTACGGCTGGTCGTCGGATCGCGGCGGGAGCTGATACCGCACCTCGGAGGCGGCTTCCCCGTCGTCAACCTCGACACCGGCACCTACGCCGACGACACGGACACGGCCGCATACGTCGCGAAGATCCTCGGTGACAAGGGCGCCCCGTACGAGCACTGCCCCGGCACCGCCCGCCAGGTCGCACACGAGGTGGCCCGGCGGGCCGGGCGCTGTTTCCTGGTCGCGCGGATGACGGCGAGCGCGCTGCTGCGCGGTCCGGTGGTGGACACCTCGGTGCCGGGCTGGGCCGGGCAACTGCCCTCGGACGTGGGCGGGGCCTTCGAGGCCTACCTCCAGCGGATGCGGCCGGAGCGTCACACGACGACCATGGCGCTCCTGACGGCCCTGGCGTTCGGGGAGGGCAGCGGGCTGCCCCGCCGCATGTGGATCCGGGTGGCGGCGCGGCTGGCGGGGATCGCCCTCGCGGAGGCCGATGTCGAGGTGCTGCTGGACGAGGACGCCTCCTATCTGGCCGATGTCCGGGTGGACGGGACGACGTACTTCCGGCTGTATCACCAGGAGTTGACGGACCACATCAAGAGCCGGGTGCTGAGCCGCCGGGACCTGCGGGACGTCCAGGAGAGCTTCGTCGAGACGCTGCTGGACTTCGTCCCGGACGGGGACTGGTCGCGCGCCCACCCCTATGTGCGGGCCCATCTGGCGACCCATGCGGCCGGGGCGGGTGCGCTGGACGACCTCATCGAGGACGCGGCGTTCCTGCTCGCGGCCGATCCCTCGACACTGCTGCCGGCGGTCCGGGAGGCCGTCCGGCGGCCGATGCTGGCGATGGCGGTGGAGCGGTTCGCGTATCTCCTCGTGGACGCGGATCCGCCGAGTGCCGATCCGGCGGCGCTGCTGTCGTACGTGGCGGGGGCGTACGGGGAGGACGGGCTGCGGCGGCAGGCGGAAGGGCTGGCGCGCTCGCTGGAGCGCGTCGACGTGGAGGGGCGGGGCATCACACCGCACCGGGTGGTCGGGCGGCACGACGGAGCCGGCTACGCCCCGCGGTCCATGTCACCGGACTGGAAGATCAGGGACACCGTCCTGCCCGGGGGCGACCGGGTCGTGCTGGCCCTGGCGCCGAGAGACACGCGTGTGCACGTGTGGATGCTCGACAGTCCTTCCCAGTCCACGGTCCTGCCTCATCCCGCCATGGTGGAGGGGCTCGTGCTGCTGTGCCGCGCCGACGGCCGCGCCGAGGCCATCACCCTTGACTCCACGAGCACGCTCAGGGTGTGGGACGTCGCCGAGCAGACCCTGGTCCGGACGGTGTCCGGCACCGGCTGGTCCCTTCTCCTCGACGCCTCGGTCGTCTCGGGGGACACGGCCGTCGTCGTGTGCGGCACGGACGAGGGCGTGGTGGCCGTCGACCTGGCGGGACCCACACCGCTCGTCGAGGTGCCCTGTCGTACCCGCACGCACTACACGGCGGGACCTGACGAGACCGTGTACGAACCGGGCAGTTCCGCGTGTCTGACGCAGGACGGCGAAGGAGGGACACGGCTGCTGGTGTGCGATGCCGCGCAGGGGCATGTCACCGTCTACGACCTCGACGGATCCGGGGGCTCGTGGAGGGCTCTGGACGGTCTGCACAGACCGGAACTCACGGACCACCTCCACACTCCGGACGGCACGCTCGTGGCGGTCACCGAGCACGAGAGCGGGCTGACTCTCCTCAACACCGGTACCCGTACCGTCACGAGGGTTGCCTCCTCGGGCCTCTCGGGCTTCCGCGGAGGCTTCGCGGCCGGCAGTTCGAGCGCTCCCGTCTTCGTGACGGGGGAGAACACCCGGCTGCTGCTGGCCCCCGCCGACGGACCGCCCGTACGGGCAGCGGGTGATCCTCTGCGTCCGTTGTTCGGGGCTGCGACCGCTCTGATCGACGGCAGAGTCCATCTGGTGACCTCGTTCTTCGACCGTCCCCTGGTCGTGTCCGATACCGCGACGGACACACAGCTCGGCTTCCCGTTGCTCGGTCACGAGAGCGCCGTGTGTGCGGTTCGTCTGCTGGAGAGCCGCGGGCCGGCGGCCGGCCCCGACATCCTCGCCATCTCCAACGACGGAACCGCCCGGCTGTGGCCCTGGGGCGCTCACGAGCACCCGCCGTCCGGCCCGCCGGAGTTCGCCGGACCGAACGGCACCCGCATGGAGGTGGACCTGCTCTTCGTCTGGGCGGCGGACCCGACAGCTGTTCTGGCCCTGCGCAACCACAGGCTCGTACGTGTCGAACAGCCGCTCCCGGGCACGCGCGAGCGCGGCCCGGCGTGGTCACCGTGCGGGTCGGCCGTCCCGTCGGTCTTCCTCGACGACGAACGCATCGCCCAGGACGCCGACGGCACTCTCCATCTGCTCCACTGGGAAAGCGGGGAGGAGCCCGCGGCTTCTTCGCGGCACGCCTTGCTGTGGAGCCGGTGGGAAACCGACGGCCGGACGCACCGGACCGTCGTCAGCCCGGACGTGCCCCCGCACTCCCACCTGCTGGCGGTGCCACCGGCGGCCGGTCACGCGAAGGCCCGGTTCCTCGCGTTCGACGCAACGGCGTCGGCCATCAGACGGCTCGGGTCCCCGGAGCAGCGCTCCGCCTGGGTGGCCCTCCCCGGGCCCGGTCATGCGGCCACCGGGCCGGACTGCATGGCGGCGTTCACCACACCGTCCGGTGAGACCAAACTGCTCATGTACACGAACGCGAAACGATCGGAGACGCGGCAGGACCCGTCCGCACACGGGCAGCTCTTCGACATCACCTCGGATGCACCCGTCGCGCAGGCGGAATTCGAACTCGCCGATGCGCTCCGGTTCCTTCTGCCGCACCGCGACGAGAGGGGAACACGCTGGGTCGCACAGCAGTGCAGCGGGGGCGAGGTCTTCGTGCTCGACACGTCGGCACTGCGGCAGCTGGCGGTCCCGCAGCTCGGCGACCCGCCGCGGCACGGGGTCGTCCGCCGCCGGTCGGGCGACACCCGCAACCGCCACCTGCGCTGGGCCGACCCGCCCACGGGCGGCCCGCTGCTGCTGTCCCTCACCGGCCAGACCTCGGGGTACGCCCGTACCGCCCCTGTCGCCGTCTGGGATCCGTCGGCTCCCGGGACCGTCGGCCGTCTCCCCGTCGACGCCTCACGGCTGCTCTGGAGCGGCAACGCCCCGAACGGCGAGGCCCTCGTCGCCGTCAGTGACGAACACGGTGTCGTCCTGTGTCACCTGCCGAGCCGCGAGAAGGTCTGGTCGGCACCGCTGCCCGCCCTCGTGACCTGCCTGACCGCCCTGCCCGGCAGCCCCCGCCTCGACCTCGCCGTCGGTACTCAGCAAGGCGTCGTCTTCCTCCGCCCGAGGCTGTCCCGTGGGTGGCGGGACCGCCTCGGGGTCGGCTGACCGGAGGTCACGCGTCCCGGTACGCCTCCAGCAGCCGCAGCCACACCTCGCTGATCGTCGGGTACGACGGGACGGCGTGCCACAGGCGGCCGACCGGGACCTGGCCGGCGACCGCGATGGTCGCGGAGTGGATGAGTTCGCCGACGCCGGGGCCGACGAAGGTGACGCCCCGCAGGATCTCGTCCTCGACGTCGACGACCATGCGGGCGCGGCCCTGGTAGCCGTCGGCGTAGAGGCCTGCCCCGGCGACGGTCGCCAGGTCCACGTCGACGGCCCTCACCCGGTGCCCCGCCTCTTCAGCCTCGGCCAGGGACAGGCCCACGGCCGCCGCCTCGGGGTCGGTGAAGACGACCTGCGGGACGGCCGTGTGGTCGGCGGTCGCGGCGTGGGCGCCCCAGGGCTCCGCCAGGAGGGTCTCGCCGGTGGCCCGCGCGGCGATGGCGGCGCCCGCGATGCGGGCCTGGTACTTGCCCTGGTGGGTGAGGAGGGCGCGGTGGTTCACGTCGCCGACCGCGTACAGCCAGTCGTGGCCGCTCACGCGGAGGCTGTCGTCGACCGGGAGCCAGGAGCCGGGGTCGAGGCCGATCGACTCCAGGCCGATGTCGTCGGTGCGCGGGGCGCGGCCGGTGGCGAAGAGGATCTCGTCGGCCTCGATGCGCTCGCCCGTGCCGGTGACGGCCACGACCGTCCCGTTCTCCCGGGTCACCGACTCCACCGAGGTCCCCGTACGGACGTCCGCTCCGGCCTCCTTGAGCGTCTCGGCGATCAGTTCCCCGGCGAAGGGCTCCATCCTGGGGAGCAGGCCCTTGCCGCGGACCAGCAGGGTGACCTGGGAGCCGAGGGCCTGCCAGACCGTGGCCATCTCGGTGGCGACCACGCCGCCGCCGATCACGATCAGCCGGCCGGGCACGGCCTTGGCGCTGGTGGCCTCCCGGCTGGTCCACGGCTTGACGGCGTCGAGCCCGGGGAGGCCGGGCAGGGCGGCGCGGCTGCCGGTGCAGACGGCGACGGCGTGCCGGGCGGTCAGGACGCGCTCGCCGCCGTCGGGGCCGGTGACGGTCACCGTGCGCGGCCCCGTGAGGCGGCCGTGGCCGCGGTGCAGGTCGGCGCCGATGGAGTCGAGCCAGCCGACCTGGCCGTCGTCCTTCCAGTCGGAGGTGTAGTAGTCCCGGTGGGCGAGGACCGCGGCCGCGTCGAGGGGGCCCTGCACGGACTGGCGCAGGCCGGGCACGCGGCGGGCGTCGGCGCGGGCGATGACCGGCCGCAGCAGGGCCTTGCTGGGCATGCACGCCCAGTAGGAGCACTCGCCGCCTACGAGTTCGCTCTCCACGACCGCGGTGGTCAGTCCGGCGGCGCGGGTGCGGTCGGCGACGTTCTCCCCCACGGGCCCGGCCCCGAGCACCACGACGTCGTACGCGTTGGTTTCCGTTTCCGTCATGGGGTCAGTCTGGTGGGTGGTGTGCGCCCTGGCCACATGGGTAGGGGCGCGGAATACGTGTCCGGTCGGCCGTGTTGTGCCGACGGCTTGACCCCACACCAGGAAGTAGGGATGTACGCCATGAGCAGCACCGTGGAGCTCACCAAGGAGAACTTCGACCAGACGGTCACGGACAACGAGTTCGTCCTGATCGACTTCTGGGCCGACTGGTGCGGGCCGTGCAAGCAGTTCGCCCCGGTGTACGAGAAGGCGGCCGGGGAGAACCCGGACCTGGTGTTCGGCAAGGTGGACACCGAGGCGCAGCCCGAGCTGGCGGCCGCCTTCGGTATCCAGTCCATCCCCACGCTGATGATCGTCCGTGACCAGGTCGCCGTGTTCGCCCAGCCGGGGGCCCTGCCCGAGGCCGCCCTCACGGACGTCATCGGGCAGGCCCGCAACCTCGACATGGACGAGGTCCGCAAGGCGATCGCCGAGCAGCAGGCTCAGGAGGGCCAGCAGGCCGGCTAGCGGACCCTGCTCGGCATCAGAAGGGGTACGGAGCCACGTCTCCGCGTACCGTCGTCCAGCGCAGTTCGGTGAAGGCCTCCAGGTTGGCCTCACCGCCGAAGCGGGCGCCGGTGCCGGAGGCGGCGACTCCGCCGAAGGGCGCCACGGCCTCGTCGTTCACGGTCTGGTCGTTGATGTGCACGATGCCGGTCGGGATGCGCTCGGCGAGGTCCAGGCCGCGGGCCGGGTCCCTGGTGACGATGCCCAGGGAGAGGCCGTACGGGCTCTGCGCGGCCAGGGCCGCCGCCTCGTCGGCGGTGGTGAAGGAGCGGACGGGCGCGACGGGCCCGAAGACCTCCTCCGTGTAGGCGGGGGTGTGGTCGTCGACATGGGCGAGGACCGTCGGCCGGTAGAAGAGCCTGTCGTGGGTGCCACCGGCGACGATTTTCGCGCCCGCGTTCCTGCTGGCCTCGACCAGGCCGCTGATCTTGCCGAGCTGGCCCGAGTCGATGATCGGGCCCAGGTGGACCTGGTCCCGGTACGGGTCACCGACGGCGAGCGAGTCCGCCTTGGCGGCCAGCCGCTGGACGTACTCGTCGTAGAGGGACGCGTGCACCAGATGGCGTCCGGTGGTCATGCAGATCTGGCCCTGGTGGAAGAACGAGCCCCAGGCGGCCGTGGAGATCACCGCGTCGAGGTCGGCGTCCTCCAGCACGATCATGGCGGAGTTGCCGCCCAGTTCCAGGTGGGCCCGCTTGAGGTGGCGTCCGGCGGCCTCGCCCACGGCCCGTCCGGCGGCGGTGGAGCCGGTGAAGGAGATGACCGGCACGCGCGGGTCGGCGACCAGGGCCTGTCCGGCGTCCGGGCCGCCGGGCAGCACGTGCAGCAGGTCCTCCGGCAGGCCGGCGGCGGCGAAGACCGCGGCGAGGGACAGCCCTCCGCACACGGCCGTGCGCGGGTCCGGCTTGAGCAGGACCGCGTTGCCGAGCGCCAGGGCCGGCGCGACGGAGCGGATGGACAGGATCAGCGGGGCGTTGAAGGGCGAGATCACGCCCACCACACCGGCGGGGACGCGGCGCGTGTACGACAGGCGGGGCGCCTCGCTGGGCAGGACCTGGCCGGCCGGGCGGGAGGCGAGGGCGGCGGCCTCGTAGCACTCCTGGGCGGCCACGTGCAGTTCGAAGTCGGCCTTGCCGGGGACGGAACCCGATTCGCGGACGAGCCATTCGCGCAGTTCGTCGGCGTGCGCGGTGAACAGGTCGCCCGCCTTGCGGAGCACGGCGGCACGGGCGAAGTGCGGGGTGCTCGCCCAGGCGCGCTGTGCGGTGGCGGCCCGTCCGGCGGCGGCGCCGACGTCCTCCGGGGTGGCCAGGGCGAGGGTGCCGAGGGCGTGGCCGGTGGCGGGCTCGGTGACGGTGTACCCGGGCCCCGCGAGGCGGCGGGGCTGCCAGGCCCTGGTGTCGAGCAACGGCATGACGGCTCTCCGATCGATCGTCACCGGCTGACGGGGTGGTCTGGACTCCCGTATGTGCGCGGCCGGTTGGGCGGTCACAGGGCGGGACGCGCCCAGCCGGCGCAGCGGTGTGCCGCGGCCGCCCGGGATTGCGCCCCCGTTTTTGTTGAGCATGCAACATCCTAGCCCTGCCGTGGCGCGGAAGCCGGGCACCCGCTCACGCGTCGGCACGGCGGGTGCCGTGGCGTCAGCTCGATTCGCGGTGCAGCACCGTCGCCCCCAGTACCTTGTGCGTCTCGGGTTCGGTGGCGGGCTTGCGTACCGCGCGGTCGACGAGTCCGGCGAGTTCACGGCCGCAGGGCAGCTCCAGGCGGACCGTGCTCAGCCGGGGCCGCAGCAGCCGCCCGAGCACCAGGTCGTCGGCTCCGACCACGGCCGTCTCCTCGGGGATGCGGATGCCCTCGTCCAGCAGGGCCCGCATGAGCAGCATCGCGTACTCGTCGTTGTAGGTGAACACGGCGTCCAGGCCCAGGGTCCGCCAGCGGGCGGCGAGGGCCGCCGCAGCCTGTTCGTCGTAGGCGAGGGGCAGTTCGGTCACCGTGGCGTCCGTGCCGCGCACGGACTGGCGCACGCCGTCGAGGCGGGGTGCGGAGAACGTGTCCAGGCCGGGCTCCTGCGGTACGACGACGCCGATCCGCCGTCGGCCGCGGTCGTAGAGGTGGGCGCCGGCGCTGTGGCCGACGACGTCGTGGTCCATGAGGAGCGCGTGCGCGCCCTCGATGGTCTCGGGGCCGAGGGTGACCACGGCTCGGGCCCCCGAGCGCTTGAGCACCGCGACCCCGCGCGGACCGAGGCCGGAGCCCGGCACCAGCACGGCCACGGGCCGCAACTCGGCCCAGGCGCGGGCGGCTTCGTCGCCGTGCGGGCCGCCGGTGCCGTGCTGCACGACCGTGTAGTCCAGGGCGGCGAGCGCGTTCTGAAGGTCGGTGAGGAACCGGCTGTAGAGCGGGCCGACGGGGAAGGTGGGCGCGGGGATCAGGACCATGCGGCTGTGCCCGGCGCGCAGGCTGCGGGCCGCCGCGTGCGGTACGTAGCCGAGTTCCTTCGCCGCTTCGTGCACACGGCGGCGGGTGGGTTCACTGATCCGTACGGCGCTGGTGTTGTTGAGGACGTAGGAGACGGTCGCGCGCGAGACGCCGGCCAGGCGGGCCACATCGGCGCTCGTGGGCACGGAGCGCGACGGTGCGGGGGACGGGGGCGCGGGCGTTTTCGGTATCTGCACCATGACGTACGGCATCTTGGCAGAAGCCCCAATGCGCGCTTCCGGCGGGGGAGTTGTGAGGAAGCCGTGAGCGGTCACGGGACCCCGGGAGGGGACCTCAGCCCGTCGGCGCCGTAGCCGTCACCCGGTCGACCAGGTCGGTCCACGCCTCCTCCAGGCGGGCCATGGGCACTCCGCACTGCCTGGTCAGGTGATGTATCAGGGCCGGGTCGAGCTGGCCCATCAGCGCATGGGAGAGCAACTCGCAGTCGGCGTCCGGGACCGCCTGGCGCAGCAGCATGACAACGTGGTGGTGCAGCACGGCGCGGGCCGGGTTGGTGAAGCGGCGGGACGCGCAGGGCTCGGCGGCCAGCTGGAGTTCCAGGTCCTCGGTCGACCGGCGCAGCATCGCACACCCGAACGCCCTCAGCCGCTCCACGGGCGGCGCCCCGGGCCCGAGCGGCGGCGGGCCGCCGAGGAAGGAGGCCTGGAACTTCTTCTCCGAATGGTCGAGCAGCGCCGTCAGGAGGCCGGTACGGTCACCGAACCGGCGGAAGACCGTGCCTTTGCCGACGCGGGCCTCGGCGGCCACCGCCTCCATCGTGACGGCCTCCGCGCCGCGCTCGGCCACCAGTCGTCCGGCGGCTTCCAGCAGCCGGGCGCGGTTGCGCGCGGCATCGGCCCGCAGGCACGGCTCATCGCCCTCCAGGGCGGCCCCCAGCTGCACCAGCTCGGGGTGGCCGACGGGCTCCTGGGGCGTCGGAAGGGGGTGCGGGACGGCGGACATGAAGCCAGCGTAAAGCATCCGGAACAAAACTGGACCGCGGTCCGGTTAGGATGCTACAACGTTAAACGGACCCCGGTCCGGATCGTCAGCAGCCTTTCCGAGCAGTGCCTCAGATGTGGGAGTTCAGCATGTCCGTTCGTATCCTCGCCCTCGTCGGCAGCCTTCGCGCCGGTTCGCACAACCGCCAGCTCGCCGAGGCGGCCGTCAAGCTCGCCCCCGAAGGCGCCGAGGTGAACCTTTTCGAGGGGCTTGCCGAGATTCCCTTCTACAACGAGGACATCGACGTGGACGGCAGCGTCCCGGCCGCCGCCGCGCGGCTGCGTGAGGCCGCGAGCGCCGCGGACGGCCTGATCCTCTTCACCCCCGAGTACAACGGCACCATCCCGGCCGTCCTGAAGAACGCCATCGACTGGCTGTCCCGCCCGTACGGCGCCGGTGCCCTCAGCGGCAAGCCGGTCGCCGTGGTCGGCACCGCGTTCGGCCAGTACGGCGGTGTCTGGGCCCACGACGAGACCCGCAAGTCCGTGGGCGTGGCCGGCGGCAAGGTCCTGGAGGACGTCAAGCTGTCCATCCCCGGCTCGGTGACCCGCTTCGCCGAGACCCACCCGTCCGACGACGCCGAGGTCGCCCAGCAGCTGACCGAGGTCATCGCCCGGCTGCACGGCGACGTCTCGGAGACCCCCGCGGCCTGACCGTCCTCACCCCGTGCCCACGAAGGGCCGCGGCCGGCAACGGCCCCGGCCCTTCCGGCATGCCATGGGGTGGGGCCGCACACTCGCCCGGGCCGTTCAGGCGACCGCCGTGGCGGCCAGGGCCCGCAGTTCCGTCAACGCCGCCGCCACCGCGGGCCGGGCGTGTCCGCCACCCCGGGTGCAGGTCAGGAGCTTGCGATGCGGGTTGCCGGTGCAGGGCACCCGGACGATCGGCAGGTGCGGGGTCAGATGGGCCAGGCGCGGGATGAGCGCGACGCCGAGCCCGTGGGCCACCAGGTGGGCGCTGACGTTCCAGTCGAGGGCATGGTGGACGACCTCGGGAGTGAACCCGGCCGCGCCGCACGCGGACAGGACGTGCGGACGGCAGGGACTGTCCTCCACGGGCGCGATCCACGCCTCCCGCGCCGCCTCGGCGAGATCGGCCCGGGCCCGCCCCGCCAGCCGGTGCCCTTCGGGTACGACCAGGTCGAACGGGTCGTCGAGCAGCGGCTCCTGGTCGAACCGCGCGTCGCTCAGCGGCGGGTTGTGCGGGGTCGCCTCGACGACGGCCAGATCGCTGCCGCCCTCGAAGAGCAGGTCGAAACTCGCGGGAACGCCCGCCTCGGTGATCCGGACGGACAGCCGCGGATGCCGCTCCCCCAGCCGGGCCGCCATCGGCGCCAGCAGCACCGAGACCGCCACCGGGAAGCCGGTCACACGCAGCACCCCGGAGGGCGCCCCGTGGTCGGCCCGCAGATCCAGTTCCGCCTGGTCCCAGCGGGCCTGGATGGCGTCGGCGTGCGCGAGCAGGCTCTCGGCGGCCGGCGTGAGCCGCACCCCGCGCCCCTGCGGCTCCAGCAGGTCGACGCCCAGGTCCCGGGCGAGCTGCCGGACCTGCTGGGAGGCCGCGGACGGGGTGAAGTGCAGGGCCCGGGCGGCCGCGGTGACCGTGCCGTAGTGGGCGACCGCCCTCAGGACGTGCAGTCGGCGCAGGTCAATCATGAAGGCCAGCCTTCACAGTGACATCCACAAAGTCAACCTGGACCTGTACGGACTTCTGGACGCACCCTGGCTGTGTCGCGACGTTCCCCCAGCCACGACGTACGAGGAGTCAGCCATGCCCAGCACCGAGGCCACCGCCTGCCCGCACTGCGGCCGGCCGGACCGGGGCGAGCCGTTCCGGGTGTTGTCCCGGCACACCACCGCGACGGGTCACACGGAGTGGACGCGCTGCGGATGCGGCTCGCTTCAGGTCCGGGTCGCCGACGGCCGCGGCACGCGCGTCGTCTCGCGCAGCGGGCCGGCGGTCCGGCCGGGTGCCGCGAGCCATTGATCGCCGCACCCAGGACATCCGCACGTCGCCTCGCACCGCGCCACCGGTCACGACCGGTCAGCGGCAGTCGTACGCGAAGCCGGTGGTGGCCGTGCGCGCCGTCCCGGAGAGGATGCGCAGTTCGGCCCGCGCCGTGCGGTGCCCCGGGCCCTCGAAGGTCCAGCGCAGGTGGAGGCGGGCCTGCCGCTGGCCCCGGACCAGCTCTTCCTTCAGCAGGCCCGAGGCTGTGCCGTCGCTGCGGATCCAGCGGTAGGACAGCGTGCCCGGGCGGCCGTTCGTGGTGACGAGGCCGACGAGGTCAGCGGTGCCGCCACAGCCAAGGGCCGTCGGCCGGGCCGTGACCGTCACCGTGTTCACCTCCAGGGGCGGGCCGAGGCGCTGCCAGGCGAGGAACGCGAGAACGCAGACCAGGACGAGCGCCGGCAGGGCGTGTCTGCGCAGCCGACGGCCCCGGGGCGCGGGAGGGGGCGGTACGGCGGGCAGCGTCACGTGGGTGCGCTGCCGAGCGGCGGCGGTCACGCCCGGGCCGAAGCGCAGGACGCTTCCCTCGACCCGGTCGGGGCGCACCGGTTGCGCCGGTCCCTGTTCCGCGGCCGGCTGCCCGGCGGGGGTCTCGTCCGGGCCGGGCCGCTGGATCCAGTGGCTGGCGAGCACGGTGGCGCTGTATGCGGCGTCGTCCGGGGCGGGCCGGTCACTCGGGGCGGGGGTGACGGCGGGG
>NZ_WWIC01000030.1:0-47434 GCF_009872555.1 Streptomyces sp. SID5643 | reverse complement strand
CGGGAAGCCTGCTTCGAGATGAGTATTCCCACCTCCTTGAGAGGGTAAGGCTCCCAGTAGACGACTGGGTTGATAGGCCGGATATGGAAGCACGGTAACGTGTGGAGTTGACCGGTACTAATAGGCCGAGGGCTTGTCCTCAGTTGCTCGCGTCCACTGTGTTGGTTCTGAAACCACGAACAGCCCCACGTGCCACACGTGGTGCGGCGGTTCACAGTTTCATAGTGTTTCGGTGGTTATAGCGTAGGGGAAACGCCCGGTTACATTCCGAACCCGGAAGCTAAGCCTTACAGCGCCGATGGTACTGCAGGGGGGACCCTGTGGGAGAGTAGGACGCCGCCGAACTCCTTTTAGAGCTCTGGCTCTTGGGCACGCAGCCCAAGAGCCAGAGCTTTTTTGCGTTGAGGTAAGGTCAGGGGGCATCGTCGGTACATTTCCCACAGGAGGCCCCCGGGTGGAGGTTCAGGAGACTCGTGTCCAGACGGACCGTGTGCTCACCATCCCGAACATCCTCAGCATGGCCCGCCTCGTCGGCGTGCCCGTGTTCCTGTGGTTGATCCTGCGGCCTGAGTTCGGTGGGCCCCAGAGTGACGGCTGGGCCCTTCTGGTACTGGCCCTGAGCGGTGTCAGTGACTATCTGGACGGCAAGCTCGCGCGGCGCTGGAACCAGATCAGCAGCCTCGGCCGGCTCCTCGATCCCGCGGCCGACCGGCTCTACATTCTCTCGACCCTGGTGGGCCTCACCTGGCGCGAGATTTTGCCCCTCTGGTTGACCGCTCTACTTCTGGCGCGAGAGCTGGTCCTGCTGGTCATGGTCGGCATCCTCCGCCGGCACGGCTATCCGCCGCCCCAGGTGAACTTCCTGGGCAAGGCCGCGACCTTCAACCTGATGTACGCCTTCCCCCTGCTGCTGCTCAGTGACGGAAGTGGTTGGATCTCGTCACTGGCTGCGATTTTCGGATGGGCGTTCGCCGGGTGGGGTACAACGCTGTACTGGTGGGCAGGAGTCCTCTACGTGGTACAAGTCCGCCGCCTGGTCCGAGCGGACGCCACGACCGATTGAACTCCCGGATGGTCCTGCTGCCGTAGCGGAGCGATGGCCCGTACTGGATATGTGCGGGACAATCCTGGCGGGGGAAGTCGGCCAGACCGTCTCTTCGAGGAGGACGCTTCCGACATGAAGGCCGTCGTGATGGCCGGAGGCGAAGGCACGCGCCTTCGTCCTATGACCTCAAGCATGCCCAAGCCGCTCCTGCCGGTGGCCAACCGGCCGATCATGGAGCACGTTCTGCGGCTGCTCAAGAGGCATGGGCTCAACGAAACAGTCGTGACTGTCCAGTTCCTGGCGTCGCTCGTCAAGAACTACTTCGGTGACGGCGAAGAGCTCGGCATGGAGCTCACCTATGCCAATGAGGAGAAGCCACTCGGTACCGCCGGAAGCGTCAAGAACGCAGAGGAAGCACTGAAGGACGACGCTTTCCTCGTCATCTCCGGCGATGCTCTGACGGATTTCGACCTCACCGAACTCATCAATTTCCACAAGGAGAAGGGCGCGCTCGTCACCGTCTGCCTGACGCGTGTGCCCAATCCGCTGGAATTCGGTATCACGATTGTCGACGAGGAAGGCAAGGTGGAGCGCTTCCTGGAGAAGCCCACCTGGGGCCAGGTCTTCTCCGACACCGTGAACACCGGGATCTACGTGATGGAGCCCGAGGTCTTCGACTACGTCGAGCCCGACGTGCCCGTCGACTGGTCCGGTGACGTCTTCCCGCAGCTGATGAAGGAAGGCAAGCCCATCTACGGCTACATCGCCGAGGGCTACTGGGAGGACGTCGGCACGCACGAGAGCTATGTGAAGGCCCAGGCCGATGTCCTGGAGGGCAAGGTCGACGTGGACGTCGACGGGTTCGAGATCTCCCCGGGCGTATGGGTCGCCGAGGGAGCGGAGGTCCATCCCGACGCCATCCTCCGCGGGCCCGTCTACATCGGTGACTACGCCAAGGTCGAGGCCGGCTCCGAGATCCGTGAGCACACCGTCGTGGGCTCCAACGTGGTCGTCAAGAGCGGTGCGTTCCTGCACAAGGCCGTTGTCCACGACAATGTCTACGTGGGGCCGCACAGCAATCTGCGTGGCTGCGTGGTCGGCAAGAACACCGACATCATGCGTGCGGCGCGGATCGAGGACGGGGCGGTCATCGGTGACGAGTGCCTGATCGGTGAAGAATCGATCGTCCAGGGCAATGTGCGGGTGTATCCCTTCAAGACCATCGAGGCCGGCGCCTTCGTCAACACCTCGGTGATCTGGGAGTCCAGGGGACAGGCGCATCTCTTCGGTGCCCGCGGTGTGTCCGGGATCCTGAACGTGGAGATCACGCCGGAGCTCGCGGTCCGTCTCGCAGGCGCGTATGCGACGACGCTGAAGAAGGGCTCGACCGTCACCACGGCCCGGGACCACTCCCGTGGTGCACGTGCCCTCAAGCGGGCGGTGATCTCCGCGCTGCAGGCCAGCGCGATCGACGTGCGCGACCTGGAGAACGTCCCGCTGCCCGTCGCCCGGCAGCAGACCGCGCGGGGCAGTGCGGGCGGCATCATGATCCGCACCACGCCCGGTGTGCCGGACTCCGTGGACATCATGTTCTTCGACGGGAACGGCGCGGACCTGTCGCAGGGCAGCCAGCGGAAGCTGGACCGGGTGTTCGCGCGGCAGGAGTACCGCCGGGCGTTCCCCGGTGAGATCGGCGATCTGCACTTCCCGGCCAGCGTCTTCGACTCGTACACCGGCTCGTTGCTGCGGAACGTCGACACGACGGGCATCTCCGAGTCCGGCCTGAAGGTCGTCGTGGACGCGTCCAACGGAAGCGCGGGACTCGTCCTGCCGAGCCTCCTCGGCAAGCTGGGGGTGGACTCGCTGACGATCAATCCCGGCCTCGATGAGTCCAGGCCCACGGAGACGGCCGACATGCGGCGGTCGGGGATGGTGCGTCTCGGGGAGATCGTGGCGTCCTCGGGGGCCGCGTTCGGTGTGCGGTTCGACCCCGTCGGTGAGCGGCTGTCGCTCGTCGACGAGAAGGGGCGGATCATCGAGGACGACCGGGCCCTGCTCGTGATGCTGGACCTCGTCGCGGCCGAGCGGCGCAGCGGCCGGGTCGCGCTTCCGGTGACCACGACCCGGATCGCCGAGCAGGTGGCGGCGTACCACGGGACGCAGGTCGAGTGGACGACCACCTCTCCGGACGACCTCACGCGGGTCGGCGGCGAGGAGGGGACGATCTTCGGCGGTGACGGTAAGGGCGGTTTCATCGTCCCCGAGTTCAGCAGCGTGTACGACGCCACCGCGGCCTTCGTACGGCTCATCGGGCTCGTGGCGCGGACGCAGCTCACGCTCAGCCAGATCGACGCGCGGATCCCGCGGGCGCACGTCCTGAAGCGTGATCTGGCGACTCCGTGGGCCGTCAAGGGGCTCGTGATGCGGCGGGTCGTCGAAGCGGCCGGAGATCGCTTCGTGGACACCACGGACGGGGTGCGGGTGGTGGAGACCGACGGTCGCTGGGTGATGGTGCTGCCCGATCCGGCCGAGGCCGTCACCCACCTGTGGGCCGAGGGGCCGGACGACGCCTCCGCGCAGGCCCTGCTGGACGAATGGTCGGCGGTCGTGGACAGCGCCGGCCGGTAGAACGGGCTGCACGCGTGCGTGCCGGACATGTGTCCCCAACGGGGCCTGTCCGGCACGCCGGTGGGGCCGTTCGGAGGTAGTGCCCGCGACGTGCGACGATGTGCGGCATGCCGCAGCAACCCCCCATTCGGAGTACACCCACGCGGCCCCGGCGCCCGGATGCGTCCATGTCGTTGCTGACCAACGTCATGGACCACAGCCTCGACGACGGATACGCCGAGGCCGCCGCGCGCAAGAAGGCCGCGGGTGACAGCGGCATGCCGAAGACGCTCCGGGCCAAGCTCGGACTCGCCGCCGGACTGGTGCTCGCGGCCCTCGTCGTGACCCTCGGAGCGGCGCAGGCGCGGGTCGCCGCTCCGGTCGTCGCCAAGGAGCGGGAAGAGCTCGTCGACCGCATCGACCGGGAGACCGAGGCGGCGGACAAGCTGGAGGACTCCGTCGACGAGCTGCGCGCGGACGTGAGCGCACGACAGCGCGAGGCGCTGAGGAACAGCGGCGGCAGCGCCGACTCCGACCTGGCGGGCATCCTGTCGGGTGCGGTCGCGGTACACGGCCCCGGCGTGAAGCTCGTGGTGAACGACGCCAAGGAAGCCGCCACAGGCGGCGACGGTGACCCGCGGGAGGCCTCCGGGTTCTCCGACACCGGCCGGGTGCGGGACCGGGACATGCAGCGCGTGGTGAACGGGCTGTGGGAGTCGGGTGCCGAGGCCGTCTCGATCAACGGGCAGCGGCTGACGGCGCTGTCCGCGATCAGGGCCGCCGGCGACGCCATACTGGTCGACAACAAGCCGCTGGTGCCGCCGTACACGGTGCTGGCGGTGGGGGACGGGCAGCGGCTGAGCACACGGTTCCAGAACAGCGCGGACGGGTTGTACCTGAACGCGCTGCAGGAGAGCTACGGCATCAGGACAGGCATCTCCGTGGAGGACGACCTCCGGCTGCCTGCCGCACCGAGTGTGACCGTACGTACAGCACAGCCGAGCGTTGAGAAGAGTGAGAAGGGCACATCGTGATCGCCGTACTGGGCCTCGTCGTGGGAGTCGTGGCCGGCCTCTTGGTCCGGCCTGAGGTTCCGGCGGTGGTCGAGCCTTATCTGCCGATCGCCGTCGTGGCGGCGCTCGACGCCGTCTTCGGCGGCCTGCGGGCCATGCTCGACGGCATCTTCGACGACAAGGTCTTCGTGGTGTCGTTCCTGTCGAACGTCGTCGTGGCCGCGTTGATCGTGTTCCTGGGCGACAAGCTCGGCGTGGGCGCCCAGCTGTCCACCGGTGTGGTGGTCGTCCTCGGTATCCGGATCTTCTCCAACGCCGCGGCGATCCGCCGGCACGTGTTCCGGGCGTGAGGCCGATGAGCGATCACGACGAGAAGAGCGCCGAGGACCGGGGCGACACGCGCGACGGCGGCGGCGAGTCCGGGAACGGGCTGCGCAAGGAGCTGCCCCAGGAGGTGCCCGCGGTGGCGCCCGTCGCCGAGGAGGCACCGAAGGAGCCGGAGCCCGAGCGGATGCCGGAACCACAGCCGGAGCCCGGGCCGCGGCTGACCGGCCGGCAGCGGCTGGTGCAGGGGCTGTGGCCGCCGCGTGTCACCCGGGCTCAACTCATCGTCGCGGTGCTGTTGTTCGGCCTGGGCTTCGGGCTGGCCGTGCAGGTGGCCTCGAACAGCGACAGCGACAGCGCCCTGCGGGGTGCGCGGCAGGAAGATCTTGTCCGCATCCTCGATGAACTGGATGACCGTACTCAGCGTCTTGAGGACGAGAAGCGAGGTCTCGAGCAGCAGCGCGACGAGCTGGAGAACAGCTCTGACCAGGCTGAGGAGGCCAGGAAGCAGACGATCGAGAAGGAGAGGCAACTCGGCATCCTGGCGGGCACGGTGGCTGCGCAGGGGCCCGGCATCACCATGACGATCGTGGACACGAAGGGGACGGTCGAGGCGAACATGCTGCTCGACGCGATCCAGGAATTGCGGGCCGCGGGCGCGGAGGCGATTCAGGTCAACGGCGTCCGGGTCGTCGCCGGCACCTACCTCGCGGACTCCGGCAAGGGCGTGAGCGTCGACGGGAACAAGATCAACGCGCCCTATCGTTTCAAGGTCATCGGCAAGCCGCAGGACCTGGAGCCGGCGCTCAACATCCCCGGAGGCGTGGTGCAGACTCTCGAGAAGGAACAGGCCACCGTGACGATCGAGCGGTCCACCGACATCGTGGTGGACGCCTTGCGAGCAGCGAAGCGGCCTGACTACGCTCGGTCGTCCTCGCAGTGAACCGGGGGTGCATGGGCGGCTTCGGGCGAGGGCATGAGGTTGCGGGGGGTCGGCGCACCGAATGGGCGGTGCGTGGTGGAAACTGTCTGGTGCAGACGGACGTTGTCAGGATGTCCGGGTCGGCCAGAGTGTTCAGTCAGGGTTCGTCCTGCCCCACGGGCGGGTCTGTTTCGGTCAAGGGGAATCGCCCGTGAAGTTGTTTGCGAAGTTGTTCGGCAAGAGCGCGCGAGAGGCCAGCGACAATGCGACCGCCCGCCATCGCGCACAGCCTGACGCGGAAGGTCAGCGGCCGCTGTTCCGGGACCAGGTCGGCGGCCCGGGCGGCGATGTTTCCGGTGGTCAGGGCGCGCCGTCGGTTGACCCTGCGCAGCCCGGCGGCATAGGTTTCGGGCAACCGTCAACCTCAAGTGCGGGTGGAGGGTTTTCCGACCCGTATGCGTCCAACGCCCCCGGTGGGCAGCCGCGGCAGGAGGATCCGATGTCGGCCCTGGTGTGTACGAGGTGCGGTAACCGCAACGCGGAAAACAGCCGTTTCTGCTCCAACTGCGGCGCGCCGCTGCGAGCGGGGGCGACGCCGGAGCGTCCGTCCGAGACGACCTCCACGATCTCCATCTCCGGTCTCGAGGCCTACGACAGCGAGACCACCGGCCAGACGCCGATGCCGACCCTGTCTCCGGAGGCTCAGGCCGCCGTGGAGGCGCTGCCGCTGGGCTCCGCGCTCCTGGTGGTGCGCCGCGGTCCGAATTCGGGCAGCCGCTTCCTGCTGGACGGCGATCTGACCACGGCCGGCCGGCACCCGCAGAGCGACATCTTCCTGGACGACGTGACGGTGTCCCGGCGTCACGTGGAGTTCCGTCGCGGTCAGGACGGTTCGTTCACGGTGGCGGACGTGGGCAGCCTGAACGGCACGTACGTGAACCGCGAGCGGATCGACCAGGTCGCTCTGACCAACGGCGACGAGGTGCAGATCGGCAAGTACCGCCTGGTCTTCTACGCCAGCCAGCGGGGCTACTGACCGGGTCCGTCCGGGCAGACCCCAGCGGGGGTCCATCCGTCAGGGAAGGTCCATGCTGCAAAAACCGAGCGGCGGTGCCGGGCGCGGCGCCGCCGCCACGGACAGTGGGCTGATGAGCATCGGCGCGGTGCTGAACGCGCTGCGCGACGAGTTCCCCGAAGTGACCATCTCCAAGATCCGTTTCCTGGAGTCGGAAGGGCTCATCGAGCCGCAGCGGACCCCGTCGGGGTACCGCAAGTTCAGCGCCCATGACGTCGAGCGCCTCGGTCACGTCCTGAGGATGCAGCGGGATCACTACCTGCCCCTGAAGGTGATCCGGGAGCACTTGGCGGCCATGGAGCGCGGTGAGGCCGCCCCGCTGCCCGTCGTGGGCCGTCAGCGGGACGGGGAATCGGCTCCCGAGCCGCCCGAGGGGCCCACAGCGGCCAGAATCGGGCGTGAAGAGCTGCTCGCCGCCGCGGGTGTCGACGAGCACGAACTCAAGGAGTGGGAGTCCTACGGTCTTCTCACCCCCCTGGAGGACGGGGCCTATGACGCGGAGGCGCTCACCGTCGCCCTGCTGGTCATCGAGCTCGGGCGGTTCGGGATCGAGCCGCGGCACCTGCGGGCCATGAAGGCCGCCGCCGACCGAGAGGCCGGGCTTGTGGACCAGGTGGTGGCCCCGTTGAGGCGGCACCGCAACCCGCAGACCAGAGCTCATGCCGAGGCCCGCACCAAGGAGCTGGCGGGGCTGACGGTGAAGCTGCACGCCGCGCTGGTGCGGACCGCGCTCGGCGTGCGGCTGCCCTGAGGAGGGCGCGCGCGGGGTCCGGATCAGGCGCCCGATACCGGCCCGACTACCCAAACGTCCCGGGCACGGCCTAGGGTTGCTGTGTGAACGAGCTCGATGTCGTAGGTGTCCGGGTCGAAATGCCCTCCAACCAACCGATCGTGCTGCTGCGTGAAGTGGGAGGCGACCGTTACCTCCCCATCTGGATCGGGCCGGGGGAGGCGACGGCGATCGCCTTCGCCCAGCAGGGCATGGCTCCCGCGCGGCCGCTGACTCACGACCTGTTCAAGGACGTGCTGGAAGCCGTCGGCCAGGAGCTCACGGAAGTGCGCATCACGGACCTGCGTGAGGGCGTCTTCTACGCGGAGCTGGTCTTCGCCAGCGGCGTCGAGGTGAGCGCCCGCCCGTCCGACGCCATAGCGCTCGCGCTGCGCACCGGAACGCCGATCTACGGCAGTGACACGGTGCTCGACGACGCCGGCATCGCGATTCCGGACGAGCAGGAGGACGAGGTGGAGAAGTTCCGCGAGTTCCTCGACCAGATCTCTCCGGAGGACTTCGGCAGCAGCAGCCAGTGAGTGCCCCGGACGGGGCAGCGGCCTGAGAAGGCGTGTGGGCGGCCCGGCGGACGACGTGGTCCGTGGTGGGGTCGCCCGCCGTATGTCGGAAGGGTGAAAAGGCCTGCATGTGCCGGTGGCGCGTGTGAGCGTCACACGGCTCGCGCCGGACACATTCGGCTAGCCTTTCCCCGCGGTGGGGCACGGGAAACCACTCTCAGGGTGATTATCACTCGGCGTGGCGAGTGTGGCGATCGTTGACGCACCCCTGGTGACTGCCTACCGTCGAGAAGGCAGGTCAAGGACGGAGGTCGGCGTGAGAAGCAGCGGCGACGGTACGGCTGGGGGCGGCCCCGAGCGCAGTCTCAGGGCGAGCGGTCCGTACCCTCCCCCCGGCTCACGGCCCCTCCCGGGTGGGGGATGCCCTCAGCCCGGAGGCACGGCCGAGCACGCTCCGCAGCGACCGGCAGCGGTGCCGAGCAGCGGAGGGACGACGTCCATGGCGTCCGAGCAGATCGGCTATCGCGGCCCCACGGCCTGCGCGGCCGCCGGTATCACCTACCGGCAGTTGGACTACTGGGCCCGCACGGGGCTCGTCGAGCCGAGCGTGCGCCCCGCCTACGGGTCCGGGACACAGCGGCTCTACAGCTTCCGGGACGTGGTCGTCCTGAAGATCGTGAAGCGGTTCCTCGACACCGGGGTGTCGCTCCAGAACATCCGTACGGCCGTCCACCACCTCAGGGAACGCGGTTTCAGCGACCTGGAGCGCATGACGCTGATGAGCGACGGCGCGACGGTCTACGAGTGCACCTCGCCCGACGAGGTCCATGCCCTGCTCCAGGGCGGCCAGGGTGTGTTCGGGATCGCTGTGGGCGTGGTGTGGCGGGATGTCGAGAGCGCGCTGTCGCAGCTGCACGGCGAGCGGATCGACACCGGCGAGACCCTGGTCGGCCGCAACCCCGCGGACGAGCTCGCACGTCGGCGTAACCGAGCCGTCTGAGGCGTCCCGGCAGCGCAGGACCGCACGCGGCCGCAGGAGGCGGGACGTTTCCGCATCGGAGCGCAAGCGGTTTCCCGTGGGACGTTCAGGGCGGTCGCGCGGGGCGTTGTCAGTGGCGTAGGGCAGCATCGGAGTTGTGAGAACCGCGCCCACGATCCTGCATCTCGACATGGATGCCTTCTTCGCCTCGGTGGAGCAGGCGTCCAAGCCGAGTCTGCGCGGGAAGGCCGTGGTCGTCGGCGGGCTGGGGCCGCGGGGCGTGGTGGCGACCGCGTCGTACGAGGCGCGGGTCTTCGGGGTGCATTCGGCGATGCCCATGGGGCAGGCCCGGCGGCTCGCGCCGAACGCCGCCTATCTCGTGCCGCGCTTCACCTTCTACCGGTCGATCAGCGAGCGGGTGATGGAGCTGCTGCGGGCGCTGTCGCCGCTGGTGGAGCCGCTGAGCCTGGACGAGGCGTTCGTGGACCTGGAGGCCGGGGGAGTGGCCTGGGACGAGCGGTCGGCGCGGCTGGCCGGGGTGAAGCTGCGAGCGGACATCCGGGCCGTCACGGGGCTCACCGGGTCGGTGGGTCTCGCCGCCTCCAAGATGCTCGCGAAGATCGCCTCGGAGGAGGCCAAGCCCGACGGGCTGGTGGTGATCGAGCCGGGGACGGAGCGGGCCATGCTCGGGCCGATGTCGGTGCGGACGCTGCCGGGGGTCGGGCCGGCCACGGGTGACCATCTGAGGCGGGCCGGCATCACCACCGTCGAGGAGATCGTCGAGGCCGGCGAGGACGAACTGGTCCGGCTGCTGGGGAGGGCGCACGGGCACGGTCTGTACGCCATGGCGCTGGCCCGGGACGACCGGCCCGTCGTGGCGGAGCGCGAGGCGAAGTCGGTGTCGGTCGAGGACACCTATGACGTCGACATCCACGACCGGACGCGGGTCGGGCTGGAGGTGCAGCGGCTCGCCGAGCGGTGCGTGCGGCGGCTGCGCGGGGCAGGACTGTCCGGGCGGACGATCGTACTGAAGGTGCGGCGGTACGACTTCTCCACGCTCACCCGCTCCGAGACGCTGCGCGGGCCCACGGACGACCCCGTGGTGATCCGCGAGGCGGCGGGCAGACTGCTGGACTCGGTCGACACGACGGGCGGTGTACGGCTCCTCGGGGTGGGCGTCAGCGGGCTCGCCGACTACACCCAGGAGGATCTGTTCGCGCAGGCGGCGGGGGAGCGGGCGGTCGCGGAGGGCCCGGTCGAGGAGCACACCGTGACGCCGCCCGAGGAGCAGCCGTCGCCGGCCGAGCGGCGATGGCCCGCAGGGCACGACGTGCGGCACACCCGGTTCGGGCACGGATGGGTGCAGGGCAGCGGTCTGGGGCGGGTCACCGTGCGCTTCGAGACGCCCTCCTCGGAGCCCGGGCGCGTGCGGACCTTCCGGGTCGACGACCCGGATCTGGAGGCGGCGGATCCGCTGCCGCTGGTGTTACGAGGACCCGAGGGGGGAGACGAAGTGCCCGGGGCGGGATCTCAGGCTGTCTCGTCGGTGCCCGCCAGCTTGCCGAAGTCGTGGTCCGGGAGCGGGGGCGGGGCGGCGACGTCGAGACCGTAGTGGTGGTAGAGCTGCAGCTCCTGCTCCGGGGAGAGGTGGCGGCCCACGCCGAAGTCGGGGGCGTCCTTGATCAGGGCGCGTTCGAAGGGGACGTGGAGGGCGCCCTCGATCAGCTCGCTGGGCTCCAGGGGGACGAAGGCGTCCCTGCTGAACAGGCCGGTCCGTATGGCCGCCCACTCCGGCTCGCCGGTGGCGTCGTCGAGGTAGACCTCGTCGATGGTGCCGATCCTGGTCCCGTTGCGGTCGAACGCCTTGCGGCCGATCAGGTTGCGCGGATCGATGTCGGTTCGCACGGGCCCTCCACATGGTCGCACCTCATCCGTAAACACTACAAAACGGTACAAGTAGGGATGCGGCCACTCGAAGGTTCGTGCGTTGACCTCGCTGGTACGCTGGCAGCGGCTGTTGACCCCGTGCGGGAGAGTCCTCCAGACACCATCGGAGGCGCCGAAGGAGCAAATCCTCCCCGGAATCTCTCAGGCTCACGTACCGCACGGACGAGGTCACTCTGGAAAGCAGGGCGGGTGTCGACGGCTCCCGCTCTCACCGACGGTGAAAGCCGGAGGCCCTTGGGGCGATCCGGTGAAGCTCTCAGGTTGAGATGACAGAGGGGGAGGCCGTCCGGGTACCCGTGCCGTGGTGCCCCTCGCAGGTCGTGTCGACCAGGAGGCCTCCGTAATGACCGCCCACCGCATTCCGCTCTCCGAGCTCGAAGAGGCAGTCCCCTTCGAGCAGCGCCACATCGGCCCCGACCACGAGGCCTGCGCCAAGATGCTCGCGCACGTCGGCTACGGCTCGCTGGACGAGCTGACCGCCGCCGCGGTCCCGGCCGTGATCAAGAGCGCCGAGGCACTGGACCTGCCGGGCGCCCGCAGTGAGGCCGAGGTGATCGCGGAGCTGCGCACCCTCGCCGACCGCAACGAGGTCCTCGGCTCCATGATCGGTCTCGGCTACTACGGCACGTTCACGCCGCCCGTCATCATGCGCAACGTCATGGAGAACCCGTCCTGGTACACGGCCTACACGCCGTATCAGCCGGAGATCTCGCAGGGCCGGCTGGAGGCGCTGCTCAACTTCCAGACGATGGTCGCCGAGCTGACCGGACTGCCGACCTCCGGCGCCTCCCTGCTCGACGAGGGCACCGCGGCCGCCGAGGCCATGGCGCTGTCGCGGCGGCTGGGCAAGAACAAGAAGGGCCTGTTCCTGGTCGACGCGGACACGCTGCCGCAGACCATCGCCGTGATCCAGACCCGCGCCGAACCGACCGGCGTCGAGGTCGTCGTCGCAGACCTGAGCGACGGCATCCCCGCCGAGATCGCCGAGCGCGAGATCAACGGCGTGCTGCTCCAGTACCCGGGCGCCTCCGGTGCCGTGCGGGACATCAAGCCGGTCATCGACCGGGCGCACGAGCTCGGGGCACTCGTCACCGTCGCCGCCGACCTGCTGGCGCTGACGCTGCTGAAGTCGCCCGGCGAGCTCGGCGCGGACATCGCCGTCGGGACGACCCAGCGCTTCGGCGTGCCCATGGGCTTCGGCGGACCGCACGCCGGCTACATGGCGGTCCAGGACAAGATGGCGCGCAGCCTGCCCGGGCGGCTCGTCGGCGTGTCCGTGGACGCCGACGGCAACAAGGCCTACCGGCTGGCGCTGCAGACGCGTGAGCAGCACATCCGCCGTGAGAAGGCCACCAGCAACATCTGCACCGCGCAGGTGCTGCTCGCCGTCATGGCCGGCATGTACGCCGTCTACCACGGCCCGGAGGGCCTGAAGGGCATCGCGCGGCGCACCCACCGGTACGCCACCGTCCTCGCCGCCGGGCTCGCGAACGGCGGGGTCGAGATCGTGCACGGCTCCTACTTCGACACCCTGACGGTGCGCGCCGAGGGCCGGGCCGCCGACGTCGTGGCCGCCGCCCGTGACAACGGGGTCAACCTGCGCCTCGTCGACGCCGACCACGTCTCCATCGCCTGCGACGAGACCACGACGCGGGCGCAGCTGCGTGCCGTATGGGCCGCCTTCGGGGTCGAGGGCGTCGTGGAAGCGCTGGACGCGGCCGCCGAGGACGGGCTTCCGGGCGCGCTGCTGCGCACCGACGACTACCTGACGCACCCCGTCTTCCACCAGCACCGCTCCGAGACCGCCATGCTGCGCTACCTGCGCAAGCTGGCCGACCGCGACTACGCGCTCGACCGGGGCATGATCCCGCTGGGCTCCTGCACCATGAAGCTCAACGCGACCACCGAGATGGAGCCGGTCACCTGGCCCGAGTTCGGGCACATGCACCCCTTCGCGCCCGCCGAGCAGGCCGGGGGCTACCTCACGCTCATCCACGAGCTGGAGGACCGGCTCGCCGAGGTCACCGGCTACGACAAGGTGTCCCTCCAGCCGAACGCCGGGTCGCAGGGTGAACTGGCCGGTCTGCTCGCCGTCCGCGGGTACCACCGGGCCAACGGGGACGAGCAGCGCATCGTCTGCCTGATCCCGTCGTCCGCGCACGGCACCAACGCCGCCAGCGCGGTGATGGCGGGCATGAAGGTGGTCGTGGTGAAGACCGCCGAGGACGGCGAGATCGACGTCGAGGACCTGCGGGCCAAGATCGAGCAGTACCGCGACGAGCTGGCCGTGCTGATGATCACCTACCCGTCCACGCACGGTGTGTTCGAGGAGCACGTCGCCGACATCTGCGCCCAGGTGCACGAGGCGGGCGGCCAGGTCTACGTCGACGGGGCCAACCTCAACGCGCTCGTCGGGCTCGCCAAGCCGGGGCACTTCGGCGGCGACGTCTCGCACCTGAATCTGCACAAGACCTTCTGCATCCCGCACGGCGGCGGCGGTCCCGGCGTCGGCCCGGTCGCGGTGCGCGAGCACCTCGCGCCCTACCTGCCCAACCACCCGCTCCAGCCCGAGGCAGGCCCGCAGACGGGCGTCGGTCCCATCTCGGCGGCGCCCTGGGGCTCGGCCGGCATCCTGCCCATCTCGTGGGCGTACGTCCGGCTCATGGGTGGCGAGGGGCTGAAGCGGGCCACGCAGGTGGCCGTGCTCAGCGCCAACTACATCGCCAAGCGCCTGGAGCCGCACTACCCGGTGCTCTACACCGGTCCCGGCGGGCTCGTCGCCCACGAGTGCATCATCGACCTGCGGCCGCTGACCAAGGCGACCGGTGTGAGCGTCGACGACGTCGCCAAGCGGCTGATCGACTACGGCTTCCATGCGCCGACCATGTCGTTCCCGGTGGCCGGGACGCTGATGATCGAGCCGACCGAGTCGGAGGACCTGGCCGAGCTCGACCGGTTCTGCGACGCGATGATCGCCATTCGCGCGGAGATCGAGAAGGTCGGCTCGGGCCAGTGGCCCGCGGAGGACAACCCGCTGCGCGGCGCCCCGCACACCGCCGGCGCGCTCGCCGGGGAGTGGGAGCACTCCTACAGCCGTGAGGAGGCCGTCTTCCCGGCCGGGGTGTCGACCGCCGACAAGTACTGGCCGCCGGTACGCCGCATCGACCAGGCCTACGGCGACCGGAACCTGGTGTGCTCCTGCCCGCCGCTGGACGCCTACGAGGACTGATCGGCCGACCGGTCGCAGGGAGGGGCTCCGCGGGGCGGGGCCCCTCTCGCCGTCTCCGGGCCCGTCAGAGGGCGGCGAGTGACACCTCGGTCGCCTTGATCAGGGCGACGACGGGGATCCCGGGTGACAGGGCCAAGTCTTCCGCAGCGTCCCTGGTGATCGCGGCGGTCAGTTCGCCGCCCTCGACCGTGACGCGGACCGACGCCATCGCGCCGCCGGCCGCGATGTCCGTGACGGTTCCGGGGAGCTGATTGCGGATCGACAGGCCCTCGATCGGCGCGGTGGCCAGGGAGACCTCCGTCGACTTCATCAGGGCGCGCACGGGGGCGCCCGGGGTGAGACGGAGGTCTTCCGCGGCCTCGCGGGTGATCGCCGCGGTGAGGTCCTGGCCGCCGGTGAGGCGGACCCTCACCGTCGCCATGGCCTCGCCAGGAGTGACGGTGGTGACGGTGCCGGGGAGCTGGTTGCGGATGCTCAGGCTCATGGGTGCACGGTAGCCCGATGGCGGCGTTCGCCCTGGCAGGCGTGTGTTTGCGTCACCTCCGCGGCCCCTCGGGGCTCAGACGCGGTCGATGTGGACGTTCGTCGACTTCACGCGGGCCGTCGCCTCCATGCCGACCTCCAGGCCCAGTTCCTCCACCGCCTCGCGGGTGAGCAGGGAGACGAGCCGGTGCGGGCCGGCCTGGATCTCGACCTGGGCGGCGACGTCGCCGAGTTTGATCGCGGTGACGATGCCCGGGAACGCGTTGCGGGCCGAGGTGTACGGCGTGTCCTCCTCGGCGGAGCCTGGCCGGGCCAGTTCGACCGAGAACGCGGCCAGGTCCCGCCCGTCGATGAGCCGACGCCCGGTCCCGTCGCGGTGAGTCGTGATGCGGCCCGCGTCCGCCCAGCGGCGGGCGGTGTCCGGGCTCACGCCGAGCAGCCGTGCTGCCTGGCCGATCGTGTAGGACTGCATGCCGGTCACGATAGGCGCGGGGGAAGGGAACGACGGATGCGGGGTTGGCCGTTGGGTATAACGCGATATAGCGTTAGTCTCGACTGGCTGGCCGGGTGCCGTGCCCGGGGGATCGGGGTGGAGTGATGGCGGCGGAGATCGTGCGGACCGGTGGATCGCCCGAGGTGAGGGCGTCGCACGCGGACCGGGACCGGACGGTGGATGTCCTGCGCGTCGCCGCGGGCGACGGCCGGCTCACCCTGGACGAGCTCGACGAGCGGCTGGAGGCCGCATGGTCGGCCCGGACGATGGGCGAGCTCGCCGTGCTGACGGAGGACCTGCCCGTGCCCGCGGGCGGGATGCCCGCCGAGGCCGACGGCGTGGTACGGATCCGCCAGGAGGGGGCCTCGACCCGGCGGGACGGCGGCTGGGTGGTGCCGCGGCGACTGGAGATCCGTTCGGCGTGGGGGGAGGTGACGCTCGACCTCACCGATGCGGTGATCACCCACGACACCCTGGACATCGACCTGGACCTGCGCGCCGGCTCCCTCAAGCTGCTGACCGGGCCGGGTGTTGTCGTGGACACCGACGGCCTGGTCATGAACCACTCGGCGATCAAGGCGCGTCGGCCGGCCGACGCCCCCGTCCTGCTGCGGGTCCGGATCACCGGCGAGGTCACCTACGGACAGGTTGTCGTGCGCTCACCGCGCAGGGGCTTCGGCAGGAGGAGTGCGACGGCCTGACTCAGCCCACGTGCACCCTCGGCCGCCGCTTGCGGTCCGGCTCCGCCTCGCGCAGCACCTCTCGGGTCACCGGGGCGACCTCGCCCTGCCCGAACAGGAAGAAGCGCAGGAAGTTGGCGAAGGGCCCGCCCTCGGTCCACTCGAAGTAGATGTGCGGGGTGCAGCCCGTCGAGTCGCGGACGTGCAGCAGCAGTGCGGCCAGAGCGTTGGGGATGGAGGACGACTCCAGGGTCAGCACGCGGTAGCGGCCGTGCAGCACCTCACCGCGTACGGTCAGGCCCGCCTCGAATTCGGACGGGTCGGTGACGGTCACCTCGACGAAGACGAAGTCCTCCTGGCCGGGCACGTCGTTGTCCTGCCGGATCTGCTCGATCTTGTCGCGGTACTCGGCGATGTCCCGCCGGTCCGGCTCGTTGGCGATGAACCGCATCCGGCGGCTGGCCATGTCACGGACGAAGCGTTCCGCCATGTCGTCCAGCGTCACGCTGGTGACGCGGAGCTCGAACGCCCGGGCCAGCCGTGACAGCAGGGAGACCAGGATGATGCCGGCGATGAAGCAGGCGCCGATCTTCACGCCGTCCGGACGCTCGATCACGTTGAGCACGGTCGTGTACAGGAACACCGCGGAGATCACCGCGAACGCGATCGTCCAGTGCCGCTGCCGGGCCTTGCGGGCGGCGATGGTCACCGCGATCGCGGCGGAGCTGATGAGGACCAGCACGCCGGTGGCGTAGGCACCGCCCTGGGCGTTGACGTCGGCGTCGAAGATCCAGGTGACCAGGAAGGCGATCAGGGTGAAGACGATGACCATGGGCCGCACGGCACGGGCCCAGTGCGGGGCCATGCCGTAGCGGGGGAGGTAGCGCGGCATCAGATTGAGCAGGCCGGCCATCGCGGAGGCGCCGGCGAACCACAGGATGGCGATCGTCGAGGCGTCGTAGACGGTGCCGAAGGTGTTGCCCAGGTAGTCGTGCGCCAGGTACGCGAGGGCACGTCCGTTGGCCTGGCCGCCCGCCTCGAACTCCTTCTCCGGGATGAGGAGCGTGGTGATGAAGCTGGTGGTGATCAGGAAGACGCTCATGATCAGCGCGGCGGTGGTGAGCAGCTTCTTCGTGTCGCGGATACGGCCGGTCGGCCGTGCCTCGGTGTCGTCCGGGTCGCCCTTGACGTGCGGCATCACGGCGACACCCGTCTCGAACCCGGAGAGGCCGAGCGCCAGTTTCGGGAAGACGAGCAGGGCGACGCCGATCATGGTGAAGACGTTGCCGTGCTGGGTGGTGAGGGCGCTCGACCAGTCGGTGACGACATGACCCGCGGTGACGACGTGGTAGAGGCCGACCACCACCACGACCGCGTTCAGCGCGAGGTAGGCACCGACGAGGGCGACCGCGACGCCGATGGCCTCAAGGAAGCCCTTGAGGAACACCGCGCCCAGCAGCGCCACCAGGACCAGCGTGATCAGCATCTGCTTGTCGTGCAGGACGCCGGTCAGATGCGGGTTCTCCACGAGGTGGGTGGAGGCGTCGGCGGCCGACAGGGTGATGGTGATGAGGAAGTCGGTGGCGGCGAAGCCCAGCAGGGTCAGTACGAACAACTTGCCCTGCCAGAAGGAGAGCAGCCTCTCCAGCATCGCGATGGAGCCCTCACCGTGCGGGCTCTCCTCGGCCACGCGGCGGTAGACGGGCAGGGCCCCGGCCAGCGTGACGACGACGAGGACGATGGTCGCGATCGGCGACAGCAGTCCGGCGGCGAGGGCCGCGATCCCCGGCTGGTAGCCGAGGGTCGAGAAGTAGTCGACGCCGGTCAGGCACATCACCCGCCACCAGGGCCGGCCCCGGTGCGGGGGTTCCGGCTCGGCATGGGGGCCGGTGGGGCCTCCGGCCTTGCCCATGTCGGACAGGCCTTCCAGCATCCAGGTGCGCAGACGGCTGGGTGAGGTGGGCACCGCACGGCTCGGTGCCTGGTGCTCGGTGGTGGCCATCGACGTGCTCCCGAAGTGCGGCTCAGCATGGTTCCGGCCATCACTGGACGGCCCGATCAGGGTAAGCGGAGCGTGATGCCGTGGCCCCTGAAAGCGGGGGCCGTGCGCGTCAAACTTCCGTTAAGACTCGCGGCCCGGGCGGACGCGGAGGTGAAAACGCGAGCTGAGAGCGCGTGGGACGGCTCGGCCTGAGCAGTGCGCGGAGTCGGTCTCCAGTCCCCCGGGCGGACACCCTGTGTGATCAGACCCGAGCCGACTTCGTAACGTTCGTCTGTCAAGCCGAATGTTTCGCCTTCCCTTCCCTTCCGCATCCGGATGCAAGATTCTGCATGTACGAGGGGTTGCCACCGTTTACCCGCTGTCTCTAGGGTGCGGCAGCAGCGAAGCTTTCTGGAACTACTTCGAAACTTTCGAGGAGCGCATGATGGGCGACCCCGCACTGTCCCGCCGCGGCTTCCTGGCGGCCTCCGCCGCGGCCGGTCTGGGGATGACGGCACTGACCGCATGCGGCGGGGACTCGGACGGAGGGTCGTCCGGGACGACCACGATCGAATGGTGGAACATCTCCACCACCGAGCCGTCCAAGACCGTCTGGGCCGCCCTCGCCCGGAAGTTCGAGGCGCAGAACCCCAAGGTCAAGATCAAGATCGTGCAGATGGAGAACGACGCCTACAAGTCGAAGATGACGGCTCTGACCGCCTCCGGGAAGCTGCCCGACATCTTCCACACCTGGGGTGGCGGCGTGCTGAAGCAGCAGGTCGACGCCGGGCTCGTCGAGAACCTCACGGACAGCACCAAACCGTGGGGCGAGGCCCTGCTGCCGGTCGCCAAGGAGCCCTACCTGTTCGACGACCAGGTCTACGGCATCCCGTTCGACATCGGCATGATCGGCTTCTGGTACAACAAGGCGCTCTTCAAGAAGGCCGGCATCGCCGAACCCCCGACCACCTGGGACGGCTTCCTCGACGCCGTACGCAAGCTCAAGGCCGCCGAGGTCACCCCGCTGGCACTGGCCGGCAAGGAGAAGTGGCCCGGGATGTACTACTGGGCCTACCTCGCGATGCGCACCGCCGGCGCCGAGGCGCTCCAGAAGGCCTACGACGACAAGGACTTCACCGGCGCCCCCTTCGTCGAGGCGGGCGACCACCTGAAGGAACTCGTCGGACTCCAGCCGTTCCAGAAGGGCTTCCTCGGCGCTGCCTACTCCACGCCCACCGGCCAGGCCGCCAGCGTCGGCAACGGCAAGGCGGCGATGGAGCTCATGGGCCAGTGGGCGCCCACGGTCCAGGCCGATGCGGGCAAGGGCCTCGGCAAGGACCTCGGCTTCTTCCCGTTCCCCGCGGTCGAGGGCGGCAAGGGCTCCATCACCGAGGTGTTCGGCGGAGGCGGCGGACACGCCCTGCGCCGCGGAGCCCCGCAGGAGGCCGTCGACTTCCTCAAGTTCTTCGCGTCCGAGGCGACCGACCTGGAACTCGTCAAGAAGACGGGCGTCCTGCCCGTGGTCCCCGCGGCCGAGAAGGCCATCGCCGACCCCAACATCAAGGCCGTACAGGCCCAGCTGAAGGCGGCCACCGGCTTCCAGCTCTACCTCGACCAGGCGTACGCGCCCGCCGTCGGCCAGGAGGTCAACGACAGTGTGGCCGCGCTCATCGCCGGCTCCAAGTCGCCCGGGCAGGTCGCCCAGTCGATCACGAAGACCGCGAAGGAAGAGCAGTAGCCGGCGATGACCTCCACGTTCCTGCCGGACAAACGGACCGGCCGCGGCGCCGGTTCCCCGCCCCCGGCCGCCGACCGGCGGCCCCCGGGGCGGGCCCGGCGACGCGCGCTGCACTGGCTCACCGCGGCCGGCTTCCAACTCCCGGCCCTGGTGCTGTTCATGGGGCTCGTGCTGCTGCCGATGCTGTTCGCCCTGTACGCCGCGTTCTTCCGCTGGGGCGGCTTCGGCATGCCGTCCGACTACATCGGCGGCGAGAACTTCAGCCGGCTCCTCCAGGACGACGTCTTCCTCGGTGACCTGTGGCGCTGCCTGGTCCTGGTGGTGCTGTCGCTCGCCTTCCAGCTGCCGTTCGCCCTCGCCATGGCCGTGCTGCTCAACCAGCGGATGCGCGGCCGGGCCGTCTACCGGATGCTGTTCTTCGCCCCTTACGTCCTGTCCGAGGCCATCACCGGGATCCTCTTCGGCATGATCTTCGCCCCGGACGACGGCTTCGCCGACCAGGTCCTCGGCAAGGTCGGCCTCGACGGGCTGGGCGGGGAGTGGTTCGCGGATCCGTCCACCGTCATGGCCACCGTCTTCCTGGTCATGACCTGGAAGTACTTCGGCTTCCACATGATGCTGTACCTCGCCGGACTACAGGCCGTCCCCCGGGAACTGACCGAGGCGGCGCTCATCGACGGGGCGAGTGCCTGGCAGCGGTTCCGCAACGTCACCCTGCCGCTGCTCGCGCCCACCCTGCGCATCAGTGTCTTCCTGTCGGTCATCGGGGCCATCCAGCTCTTCGACCTGGTCTGGGTCACCACCGCGGGCGGTCCCGACCACCACTCGGAAACCATGGCCGTGACCATGTTCCAGTACGGCTTCAAGCGCTACCAGGTCGGCTATGCCAGCGCCATCAGCGTGGTCATGTTCGGCATCAGCCTCGTCTTCGCCCTCGCCTACCAGCGGTTCGTGCTCCGGCGCGACCTCGAAGGCGCCACCACGACCATGCGGGGGGACGGAAAGTGACCACCAGCCAGAAGACCCGCGGGGGCGGCAGGACCTGGGGCCTGCACCTCGTCCTCACCGCAGTCGGTGCGGTCATGGCCGTCCCCCTGCTCTACGCCGTGCTCTCCGGCTTCAAGTCCACCGACGAGCTCTCCCGCAACCCGGTCGGTCTGCCCGAGTCGTGGGTGACCTCCAACTACACCCAGATCCTCGGCTCGGGGGACTTCTGGCGGCTGATCGGCAACAGCACGCTGATCGCGGTGGGCACGACCGTCCTGATCGTCGCCGTCTCCGCCCTGTCGGCGTTCTCCTTCGCGCGGTTCGCCTTCCGCGGCCGGGAGGCGCTGTTCACGCTGTTCACCATGGGGTTGATGTTCCCCTTCGCGGTGGCGGCCCTGCCGCTGTTCCTGCTGCTGCGCTCCCTGGACCTGCTGGACAATCCCCTCGGCGTGATCCTCCCGCAGGCCGCCTTCGGACTGCCCATGACGATCATCATCCTGCGCGGCTTCTTCCGGCAGATCCCCGGCGAGCTGGAGGAGGCGGCCACGCTCGACGGGTGCAGCTCGTTCGGGTTCTTCTGGCGGGTGCTGCTGCCCATGGCCCGGCCCGCGCTCGGCACCGTCTCCGTGCTGGCCGTCGTCACCAGCTGGAACAACTTCTTCCTGCCGCTGCTGGTGTTCACCGACGCGCAGTGGTGGACGCTGCCGATCGGCGTCCAGCAGTTCCAGGGGCAGTACTCCGCGGAGTACGCCAAGGTGTTCGCCTATCTGGTGCTCGCCATGGTGCCCGCACTCGCCTTCTACTCCGTCGCCGAGCGTCAGCTCGTCGGCGGTCTCACCGCCGGCGCCACCAAGGGCTGACGCGCTCCGCCAACGTACGGCTCTGCCCACCCACCTGTCGTGAGGAGTCGCACCATGCGCACCACCCGTCTGAGACTCGCCGGCGCCGTCGCCGCGCTCCTGGTCGCCGCCGGCATCACAGCCGGCACCCCCGCCCACGCGGGTCACCAGCAGCCCACCCTCGCCGACCTCGCCCAGCGGCACGGCCGCTACTTCGGCAGCGCCACCGACAACCCCGAGCTCGTGGACGGGCCGTACAAGGCCCTGCTCGGCAGCGAGTTCGACCAGATCACACCCGGCAACGGCATGAAGTGGTACGCGACCGAGCCCGAGCAGGGCGTCTTCGACTTCTCCCAGGGCGACGAGATCGTGAACCTCGCGCGCGCCAACCGGCAGAAGGTGCGCGGCCACACCCTGGTCTGGCACAGCCAGTTGCCCGGATGGCTCACGGACAGGGAGTGGACGGCCCCCGAACTGAGGGCCGTGCTGAAGAAGCACATCCAGACGGAGGTACGGCACTACCGGGGCAAGGTGTTCGCCTGGGACGTCGTCAACGAGGCGTTCAACGAGGACGGTACGTACCGCGAGTCGGTCTTCTACAAGACGCTCGGCCCCGGCTACATCGCCGACGCGCTGCGCTGGGCGCACCAGGCCGATCCGCGGGTCAAGCTGTACCTCAACGACTACAACATCGAGGCGACCGGCCCGAAGAGCGACGCCTACTACCGGCTGGCCAAGGAGCTGAAGGCCGCGGGCGTCCCGCTGCACGGCATCGGCCTCCAGGCCCATCTGGCCCTGCAGTACGGCTATCCGGCCACCCTGGAGGACAACCTCCGCCGCTTCTCCCGGCTCGGTCTCGACACCGCGCTCACCGAGGTCGACATCCGGATGCAACTGCCCGCGACCGAGGAGAAGCTGGCCCAGCAGGCCCAGTGGTACGCCGACCTGACCGAGGCGTGCCTGGCGGTACGCCGGTGCGTCGGCATCACCCTGTGGGACTACACCGACAAGTACTCGTGGATCCCGGCGTTCTTCCCGGGCGAGGGCGCGGCCCTGCCGTGGGACGAGGAACTGCGGCGCAAGCCGGCGTACTTCGCCCTGCGTGAGGCGCTCGGCGGCAGGTAGCGGGGGCGGACGGCGCCCCGCCCGACAGGGGGTGGCGGGGCGCCGTTCCTCGAACCGGACTCATGCCGGAGGTGCGGTGCTTGCCCGTACCACCAGGTCGGTGCCCAGTTCCACCCGCGGGGAGTCCGGCTGCTCGTCGCGGGTCAGCCGGAGCACCGTGCGCACGGCCAGTTTGCCCATGTCCGCCAGGGGCTGGCGGACCGTCGTCAGCGGCGGGGCCGACCAGCGGACTTCCGGGAGGTCGTCGAAGCCGACCACGCTCATGTCCTGCGGCACCCGCAGCCCGCGCCGGCGCAGCGCCTCGATCGCGCCGAGTGCCATCTGGTCGCTGGCCGCGAACAGGGCGGTCGGCGGCTCGGGGAGGCCGAGCAGGGTGGTGCAGGCGGTGAACCCGGACTCGGGCCGGAAGTCGCCGGGGACGACGAGGGACGCGTCCGGTGTGATGCCCGCACCCTCCAGGGCCGCGCGGTAGCCGTCCAGCCTGGCCCGGGAGCACAGCAGGCGGGGAGGGCCGGCGATCAGGCCGATCCGGCGGTGGCCGAGGGACAGCAGGTGCTCGGTGGCAGCGAGACCGCCCGACCAGTTCGCCGCGCCGATCGTGGGGGCGTCCAGGGCGGGGGAGCCCGCCGGGTCGACGACCACCAGGGGGACTCCGAGGATCCGCAGCTCCTCGTGCAGCGTGGGCTCCAGGGCCGACGTGACGAGGATGACGCCGTCGGAGGCGCGGGCCCTCAGGTTGCGCATCCACTCGCGGGCGTCGCCCGAGCGCCCGTGGATGGCCGACACCACCGTGCCCACCCCGGCGGCGTGTGCGACCTCCTCGACCCCGCGGATGATCTCCACGGCCCAGGGACTGTCGAGGTCGTTGAAGACCAGGTCGAGCAGGGCGGCACGGGTGCCCGGGGCCGCGGGACGCCTGCGGTAGCCGTGGCGGCGCAGGAGTTCCTCGACCAGGGCCCGGGTCCGCGGCGACACGTCGGACCGGCCGTTGACGACCCGGGACACCGTCGGTACGGACACGCCGGCCTGCCGGGCGATCTCCGTGATCGTGACCTTGCTCCCGGCGTCGGCCCCACGTGCTTCCACTTGCCCCACCTCCGTCGACGGGTGACCGCGAAACTTCCAGGAGTCTTCCGGAAAACGGGCATCCGTGGGAAGGCGTACGAGCCGGGAACGACCCGTCGCGAGGAGTAACGGTGAGTGACGGCCTTCTGACATGCGTCGGGGCCGGTTCGCAGGGTGTCCTGCGGCCGGCCCCTCATGTGTGCCGGCGGGGCGTCGCCCCGCCGAGCGGCCTCAGGCGGCCGTCATCACCTGGCCGGCCAGCGGACGGTGCGGGGCGATGGCCCGGCCGTCCGGCAGGAGCTCGCCGGTGTCCTCGAAGAGCACCACGCCGTTGCACAGCAGGCTCCATCCCTGCTCCGGGTGGTGCGCCACGAGACGGGCGGATTCCCGGTCGGCGGATTCTGCTGAGGGGCACTGGGTCTGGTGCTGGCACATGGGTGGGATCTTTCGCTGGGTCGAGATGGACGATGTGACTGAGTTGGCTGCGTCGGCTGTCATGTCTGTTCCGCGGCTAGAAGTGTCGTTCATGGCCGCCCCCCGTTGTGATAAGTCGTCGGAACCCAGTGTTGCCCCACGGGCGTAAATCCGCAGGGATTTCGCGGCACCGCTTCTCACAGGTTGATGACGCATCACCCGCGCGGACGGTTCATCCCAACTGCACTGTCCCTTCGGGTGGTTCGCAGTGGCCGAATGGGGCTAGTCCGCTCGGGCGGGCGGCTATTCCGGCTCGTACGAGCCATTCGACGCTCGTACGAGCGATCGCGTGAACGGGAAAGTGATCGTGTGAGCGGGAGTGTGTTCGTGTGAGCGGAAAGCGGGCAGCCGGTCGGGCGCGTGGCGGCGGGAAGGGAAACAACCGAAACGAATGACCCCGCCGCCGGAAATCGGCGACGGGGTGCGAGGGGGTGTGCGGCGCTTCAGGCGGGTGAGCCGAGGAGTCTGGTGGGAGTGACCCGGTGGGTCAGTACCGGGAGGAGTTCGGCGACGCGGTGCGGGCGATGGGCCGCGATGCCGGGAGGCGCGGGTGCCAGCGGCACGAGCAGGTCGGTGGCGGCGGGATGGCCGGCGGCGCCGTCCGCGGTGCAGTCCTCGTGCAGCCAGAGGGTCAGCATGTACAGGCCGGGCACCGACAGCAGGCGGGGCTGGTACGGCTGCGGCATCGTCTCCGCCTGGCGCAGGGCGCGCTCGGTGGAGGTGATGTACGGACCCTCGAAGAAGTGAGAGAAGGCCCAGCCGTCGGGAGTCAGCATGGTCTCCGCCGCGGCCACGGCGTGGTCACCGCAGCGGATCAGGAAGCGCCACCCGGCCAGCCGGGTCGCGGACACGCCCTCGGCCGTCACATGGTCGAGGACGTGCACGGGCAGGGGGAGCTCGGGTGTGGCGGGTCCCTGGGTGCCCAGCAGGGAGGGAGTGCGGGCTTCGCGGACCGCGGTGGGAGAGGAGAGCGCGGTGAGGACGGAACGGAGTGCGGGCGCGGGAGCCGGAGGGACATGCAGCGGCATGGTGGGTCGCCTCTCATTCAAAGGCACGGTGGCGCGAGGGCGGGGGCGGACGGCGCTGTCAGCTCACGAGGGTCAGAGAGGCAGGGGCCGGGGTCATGAGAACGAGAGGGGGTGGGGTCCGCGTCGCCTCGACGGCAAACCCATCGACCGTGGGCGCCAACCTTCTGCCTTGTTCGCGGAGTTTATACGACACGGGTTCAGACTGTGTTTCGTCTAGCCGTTTCCGGTGAGTAGAACAAGGGTACATTCGGTCGGCGATACGCGAGATTCATCCTGATTTCAGGTGGGGGTGCACTGCGGTGACCTCGGCGAATGTCCGCGAACCGGTCGGCCCATTCTCGTCGGCGTTTTTCACGAGTTCCTGGGGTCCCGAAACCTGTCCCGTGCGTCATGCCGAGTGAATGTGCCACCGGTCACTCGTGACCAGCGTAACGGCCGACGGGTACGCCCGGGACGTTATCGATCGCTTTCGCTGGGCATCCTCCACCTGACCGGGAGCCCGGCGGCCCTGGATCCTGGCCCGCAACACCGAGGAAGGACGTCCGATGGGGGAGAAGGTCGCGGCAGGCCGGTTCGACCTGTCCGATCGCCAGCGCTACCGCGACAAGCTGCGTCAGTGCCTGACGGGCTTGGAGCGACTCCTGGCGGAGAAGCGGTTCGATCGCCCCAGGAACCTCATGGGGCTGGAGATCGAGCTGAATCTGGCGGGCGCCGACGGCATGCCGAAAATGTTGAACGGGCAAGTCCTCGAACGCATCGCGAGCCGTGATTTCCAAACAGAACTCGCCATGTTCAATCTGGAAGTCAACATTCCCCCACATCGTCTGGGGGGCCGGGTATTCGACCGCCTCGCGGAAGAACTCCGTACGTCACTGGCATATGCCGACCGGAAAGCCGGCGAGGTCGACGCGGGTATTGTGATGATCGGTATTCTGCCGACTCTCGACCGTGACGACCTGGTGTCGTCGAACCTCTCCGACGTCGACCGGTACACCCTCCTCAACGACCAGATCGTGGCCGCCCGCGGCGAGGAGTTCACGCTCGACATCGAAGGTGTGGAGCACCTGAGCTGCACCTCGAAGTCCATCGCGCCGGAGGCCGCCTGCACCTCCGTGCAACTGCACCTCCAGGTGACCCCGGCCCGCTTCTCCGACGTGTGGAACGCGGCCCAGGCGGTCGCCGCCGCGCAGATCGCCGTCGGCGCCAACTCGCCCTTCCTCTTCGGCCGGGAACTGTGGCGCGAATCGCGGCCCCCGCTGTTCCAGCAGTCCACCGACACCCGTCCGCCCGAGCTCCAGGCCCAGGGCGTCCGGCCGCGCACCTGGTTCGGGGAGCGCTGGGTCACCTCGGCGTACGACCTCTTCGAGGAGAACCTGCGCTACTACCCGGCCCTGCTGCCGATCTGCGACGACGAGGACCCGCTGAAGGTGCTCGACCGGGGCGGTACGCCGTCGCTCGCCGAACTCGTCCTGCACAACGGCACGATCTACCGCTGGAACCGCCCGGTCTACGGCATCGCCGACGGCGTCCCGCACCTGCGCGTGGAGAACCGCGTGCTGCCGGCCGGGCCCACGGTCATCGACGTCATCGCCAACGCGGCCTTCTTCTACGGCGTCGTCCGGGCCCTCGCCGAGGAGTCCCGGCCGGTCTGGACGCGGCTGCCGTTCGAGGCGGCCGCCGCCAACTTCGACGCCGCGTGCAAGGACGGCATCGACGCCCGCTTCACCTGGCCCCGGCGCGGCCGCTACAGCGGTACCACCCAGGTCGACGCCGTGAGCCTGATCCGCGACGAACTGCTGCCGCTCGCCGAGGCCGGACTGGACGCCTGGGGAGTCGAGCCGGCCGACCGTGATCTGTACCTGGGCGTGATCGAGGAGCGGTGCCGGCGCAGGGTGAACGGGGCGAGCTGGCAGTCCGCCACCTTCCACAAGGCACTGGACGCGGGCCTCTCCCGGGACGACGCGCTGGCCGCCACGACCCGGCGGTACCGCGAGCTGATGCACAAGGGCGACCCGGTCCACACCTGGCCGGTGGGAGTGCCGGAGCCGGTGACCCCGGACTGACCGCCGCCGTCGGGCCGGCCTCCCCCTGCGGCCATACTGATCCGACACGTCGGTGAAGTGGAGGCAGGTGTGCAGGCGGAGGCGAGCCCGGTGGGCGGTTCCATTCCCGAGCAGGGGCTCTCACGGCGGATGCTCCGCAACGAGACGCTGCTGGTCCTCGCGCTCTCGCTGGGCGCGAGCGGAGTGTCCGCGCTGATCAGCTTCATCGGGTCGGTCACCAAGCCGGGCGGCCTCAAGGACCAGGCCGCCACGATGAACGCCTCGGCCGCGCCCGGCCGGCCCTGGCTCGACCTCGCCTGGCAGCTCTTCGGCATCACCACGGCGCTCGTCCCCGTCGCGCTCGTCGCGCACTTCCTGCTGCGCGAGGGCGCGAGCCTGCGCACGATCGGCTTCGACCGCACCCGGCCGTGGTTCGACCTCGGCCGCGGGGCGGCGATCGCGGCGGTCATCGGCAGCACCGGCATCGCCTTCTACCTCGCGGCACGGGGGCTCGGCTTCAACCTCACCGTGGTGCCCGAGGCGCTGCCGGCCGTGTGGTGGAAGTACCCCGTGCTGATCCTCGCGGCGATCCAGAACGCGGTGCTGGAAGAGGTGATCGTCGTCGGCTACCTGCTACGGCGCCTGGATCGGCTGGGCTGGTCCCCGACCGCCGCACTGGCCGGCAGCGCCGTGCTGCGCGGCTCGTACCACCTCTACCAGGGCATCGGCGGCTTCATCGGGAACATGGTCATGGGCGTCGTCTTCGTCTGCCTCTACCGGCGTTGGGGGCGGGTCGGCCCGCTCGTGGTCGCCCACTCGCTGCTCGACATCGGGGCGTTCGTCGGATACGCGCTGCTGGCGGGCAAGGTGGGCTGGCTGCCCACGGCGTGACGCGCTGCGAAAGGGGGCGTACGGCACCGTCGTACGCCCCCTTTCCGTCGCTCAGGCCAGCAGGTCGCCCTCGATGACGGTGACCGCGCTGCCGGTCAGCAGGGTGCGGTCGCCGCGCAGCTCCGTTCGGACGCGGCCGGAGCGCGGGGAGGCCTGGAGTCCGGTGAGGCCGGCGCGGCCCAGGCGCCCTGACCAGAACGGGGCGAGGGCGGTGTGGGCACTGCCGGTCACCGGGTCCTCGTCGATGCCGACGTTCGGGAAGAAACAGCGCGAGACGAAGTCGTAGCCACGGGCGGGGTCCTCGGCCAGGGCGGTGGCGATGACGCCGCGCTCGGAGTGGGCGGCGAGGGCCTTCAGGTCGGGGAGGAGTCCGTGCACCGTCTTCTCGTCGGCGACCTCGACGAGCAGGTCGCCCACGTTCGGGCCGGTGTCGAGGACCGTGAGCGGGTCGGTGCCCAGCGCGGCGGCCAGGCCGCCGGGCGGGTCGACGCGGGTCAGCGGGGCCGTCGGGAAGTCCAGTGTCACGGAGCCGTCCCCGCCGGGGGTGGCGACGAGGAGGCCGCTACGGGTGGCGAACCGTACCGGGCCCTCGTGGGTGCCGGTCGTGTGCAGCACGTGGGCGGTGGCGAGGGTCGCGTGCCCGCACATCGCGACCTCGGTGGCCGGGGTGAACCAGCGCAGGGCCCAGTCGGCTTCGGCGCCCTCGGGCAGCGGGTGGGCGAAGGCCGTCTCGGCGTGGTTGACCTCCAGGGCCACGTTCTGCAGCCAGGTGTCGTCCGGGAAGGCGTGCGCGCCGGTCAGGAGCAGGACCCCGGCCGGGTTGCCGGAGAAGGGGCGATCGGTGAAGGCGTCGACGATTCGGATCCGCATGCCCCGACGCTAGGGCCCCGGCGAAGCCGCAGGCCACGGCCAATTCACGGGCGCTGGACCGATTCCGCCGTCCGGCGTCGCAGGAGAGGTCCTTGCCGAGCGAGCACTACCGATATATCGTTGAGGCATCGCGACAGATCAACGATGGAATGGAGAGTGGTTGCGATGCGTACCCACGGATTCGAGCGTGGACATGGACACGGCGGCCCGCATCACGATCGGGGCGGCTTCGAGGGGTTGCGTGCGGCCTTCGGTCCGTTCGGGCCCGGTGGACCGGGCTTCGGTCCCGGCCCCTGGGGCGGACGAGGGCGCGGGGGGCCGAGGGGGAGGGCGCGGCGCGGCGACGTGCGCGCCTCGATCCTGGCCCTGCTCAAGGACCGGCCGATGCACGGCTACGAGATGATCCAGGAGATCGCCGAGCGCAGCGGCGGGGCGTGGAAGCCCAGCCCCGGCTCGGTGTACCCGACCCTCCAGCTGCTGGAGGACGAGGGGCTGATCGCCAGCGCGTCCGAGGGCGGCAAGAAGCTGTTCTCGCTCACCGAAGCGGGCCGTGAGGCCGCCGAGGAGGGGCCCGAGGCGCCCTGGGAGGAGGCCTCGCGCGGAGTCGACTGGGAGGCCCTGGGCGAGATCCGCCAGGCCGGCTTCGGTCTGATGGAGGCCTTCGGCCAGGTCTGGAAGACGGGCAGCAAGGAGCAGCGGGAGAAGGCACTGGGCGTCATCAACGAGGCCCGTAAGAAGCTGTATCTCATCCTCGCCGACGAGGACTGACCTGCGTCGCGGGACAGGCGCCCCCGGTCCGTTCCGGGGGCGCTTCCGCATGCCCGGCGCCGGGGTCAGGTCACCAGGCCGTCCAGCTTGCGCAGTGACTCGTGCAGGGCCGCCGTGGCCGAGTCCTTCAGCTTGCCGGCCATCAGGGACACCGTCGCGCCCGTGAACTCGCCGTCGATGCGGACCTTCGTGGCGTCGCCTTCGGGTGTGAGGGTGTAGCGCGTCGCCACGGTCACGGCCATCGGGCCCTTGCCGCGGATTGCGAGCACCCGTGCCGGTTCCAGTGCCTCGACGGTCCACGCCACCTCGGCCGGGAAGTTCATGAGCCGCATGTTCTCCTGGAACGTCGCGCCCACCTCCAGGGGGTCCGGGCCGCCCGCCGGGAAGCTCGTGTGGGTCGCGTTCCACTCGCCGTAGGCGGACCAGTCCGTGAGCCTCGCCCATACTTTCTCGGCCGGTGCCCCGATGCGTGCCTCCGCGCTGACTTCGGCCATGCGACCACCTCTTCGTGTCGGGGCTGGTTGTCGCGGAACGTAGCCGCGGCGGCCACAATGTTCAATACTGACGAACCGTCAGTCGTGCGGAGGCTCCGCCTGAATCTGCCTGATCTCCTCCGTAAGGAGGAGATTCCGCTCGCTGAGGTCCACTTCCCGTTGGACGCGAAAATGCTTCCCGCCGGGGATGACCCTGGTCCGCGGGACTGATGGGGTAGAGGATGTGCAACCCCTCATCCCCCGGCAGTCGGCCCATGAGCACGGCATTCAGCGCGTGGACAACGATGCCAGGCTCAGTGACGAGCTGGCGTCGGTGGTCGGCGGTGCCCGGCGCCGGGCCGTCCGGGACGGGGACCGGCAGATCGACACCGCCCATCTGCTCCACTCTCTGCTGGAGTCCGACCCCGAGGCGCGTGCCGTCTTCGGTGAGGGACCGCAGATCGCCCGGCTGCTCGGCTATCTCGTCCAGCGCAGCATCGGCTACGGCCTGCGCTGGCAGAGCGGCGTCGAGGACTCCGGCGCCGTCCCCGTGGTGACGGAGACGGCGGGCTTCTCCCCGCTCGCCGCCGGGTGCATGGAGTACGCCTGCGAACGCGCCGCCGGACGCGGCGGACCGGCCCGCGGCACCGACCTGCTCGCGGCGATCCTCGCCGACCCGCAGGCGCGTGCGGTCGAGGTGCTCGAACGGGCCGGCATCGACCCGCGCGAGGTGTTCGCCCGACTCGACGACCGGCCCGGCCTCACCGGGGAGTGCGGCGAACCCGCCCTCTGAGCCCCAGCCGCCCCTCGTGGCCGTCCTCTGGGGCGTAGCCGTCCTCCGATCGGCAGCCACCCGCTGAGCGAGCGGTCACCCTCTGTTCGGCAGTCACGCCCCGAGGGACGGTCCGCCGCGTCCAGGCAGTGAGACAGGTGCCATAGGGGGTGACGCTCCTGTCGCGGCCTGCCATCATGTGCCGGTGCGTACCTCTGACAGCAGCGTGAGCGGACGCGGCAGAGGTGTGGGGCTCGGCCTCGCGCTCCTGTCCGCGGTGGCCTTCGGCGGATCCGGCGTCGCGGCCAAGCCGCTGATCGAGGCAGGCCTGGACCCGCTGCATGTGGTGTGGCTGCGCGTGACGGGAGCTGCCGTGGCCATGCTGCCGCTCGCCGTGCGCCACCGCGCGCTGCTGCGGCGGCGCCCCGGGCTGCTCGCCGGGTTCGGGCTGCTCGCCGTCGCCGGTGTCCAGGCCTGTTACTTCGCGGCGCTCTCCCGCATCCCCGTCGGGGTCGCGCTGCTCATCGAGTACCTGGCGCCCGCGCTCGTGCTCGGCTGGGTGCGGTTCGTGCAGAAACGACCCGTGACGCGAGCCGCGGCCGTCGGTGTCGTGCTCGCGGTCGGCGGGCTCGCCTGCGTCGTCGAGGTGTGGTCGGGCCTCGGTTTCGACGCCCTGGGACTGCTGCTCGCGCTCGGCGCGGCCTGCTGCCAGGTCGGCTACTTCGTCCTGTCCGACCAGGGCAGCGACGCAGGGGAGGAGGCCCCCGACCCGCTGGGCGTCATCGCATATGGGCTGCTCGTCGGCGCCGCCGTGCTGACCGTCGTCGCCCGGCCCTGGACCATGGACTGGCCGGTGCTCCAGGGCACCGCGAGCATGGACGGCAGGCCCGTCGCCGCCGTCGTCCTGCTCGCGTGGATCGTCCTCGTCGCAACCGTCGTCGCCTACGTCACCGGTGTGGTGTCCGTGCGCCGGCTCTCCCCGCAGGTCGCGGGGGTCGTGGCCTGTCTCGAAGCGGTCATCGCCACCGTCCTGGCCTGGGTCCTGCTCGGCGAGCACCTCTCGGCACCGCAGATCGCCGGCGGGGCGATCGTGCTGGCGGGTGCGTTCATCGCGCAGTCCTCGACGCCCTCGAAGGGGTCCGCGAAGCCGGTGGCGAGCGGCGGCCCGGAAAGGGAATTGTCCCGGCGCGGAACCAGCGCCTAGGGTGTCGATCATGCCTTCGAACGCACTCGTTCTTCCGCCTCCGGCCGCCTGAGGCGGGCCCTCCGGACACCGCGCCCGGCGATTCGCCGCCGCTGCGCAGAACGGTGCTGCCCGCAGACGAAGTCCGTGAACCCCCGATCCCGACCGATCCGGGGTTCTTCCCGAACTTCCGCGCACCCGCCGCCGCTTGTCGCGTGCGGTGTGCCGTGCGCGTCTGCGGAGAGAACGCGTGTCGAACACTGCCTTCGGCCTGCCCGTCGGGCGAGGCCTTCTCTATCTGATCGTCGCCGGTGTCGCCTGGGGCACCGCCGGCGCGGCCGCCTCCCTGGTCTACCGGGCCAGTGACATGGGGCCCGTCGCCCTTTCCTTCTGGCGCTGCGCCGCCGGTCTCGTGCTGCTGCTCGCCGTCCGCCTGCTGCGGCCCCGCGCCGGAACTCCCGTGCGTGAACCGCTGGGCCGCCGGGCGCTGCGGGCCGGGGTCACCGGGGTCGGGCTCGCCGTTTTCCAGACCGCGTACTTCGCGGCCGTCTCGGCCACCGGACTCGCCGTGGCCACCGTCATTACCCTGGGCGCCGGGCCCGTCCTCATCGCGCTCGGCGCCCGGCTGACCCTGGCCGAGCGGCTGGGCCGGGGCGGAGCCGTCGCCGTCACGGGTGCCCTCGCCGGGCTGGCCGTCCTCGTCCTCGGGGGACAGGGCACGACCGTACGCCCGGTGGGGGTGCTGCTCGCACTGCTGTCCGCAGCCGGGTACAGCGCCATGACCCTGCTCACCCGCCGGTGGGGCCGCGACGGCGGGACCGACGCCACGCGGACGACCGTCGGGGCCTTCGCCGTCACGAGCCTGTGCCTGCTGCCGTTCGCCCTGGCGGAGGGACTGCTGCCGCACAGCGAGGAGCCCGGCCGGCTCCTGCTCCTGCTGGGCTACGTCGCCGCCGTCCCCACCGCGCTGGCCTACGGCCTCTACTTCGCGGGCGCGGCCGTCGTGCGGTCCGCCACCGTCTCGGTGATCATGCTGCTCGAACCGGTGAGTGCGGCGGTGCTCGCCGTCGTCCTGCTCGGTGAGCACCTCACGGCGGCGACGCTGGCCGGGATCCTGCTGATGCTGGGCTCGGTGGCGGGCCTCGCGGTGGCGGAGGCGCGAGGGGTCCGGACGCGCGAGGAGCCGGTGACGGTCGGGTGAGGCTGTGACGGTCGTCGTGTGAGGCGGTGGCAGCGGCGGCAGCGGTGTGAGGCAGTGAGGGCCGTGTGAGGCGGTGAGATGGTGGCGGCCGTGTGAGGTGTTGGCCGCCGTGGGGCGCGGGGTCGCCGCCTAGGCCTGCTGCCTGCGCAGGAGGTGGTCGCGAGCCCTTGCGTCACCCGGGCCGCCGCGGGCCGCGAGGCCCGCGGCGATCCGGTCCCGGACTTCGGCCGGCTTGTGGTTCGCGTACTTGAACTTCGCCCGTACGTCCGTCACTTCGAGACGCAGGACGCGAATGCCGGCCAGCATCCTGCCGTACGGGGCCTCACCCGCCGCAGCCCGTGCGGAGCCGCCCCGGGGCTGGAAGTGGTCGACCTGGCGGTTGAGCAGTGCTGCCTTCTCCGCCGGGTCGTCCACCACATGGGCACGGCAGCGGAGCTGTACGGCCGTGTAGAAGCTCGTCGGGGTGCCGTGCCCGGGCGGGACGTCCGGGGCGGCCTGCCAGGGTCCGGGTACGAACACGTAGTCGTCGACCACGCTCAGCAGGACCTCCGGGTCGGCCTCCAGTGCGGGCCAGAGCGGATTCGGGCGGGCGAGATGGGTGACGATCTCGCGGCCCTCGGCGTCGTAGGCGAAGTGCAGGGGCTGGACGTGGGGCGGTTCGCCGGGCAGGCCGTTGACGGCGAGCTGGCCGAAGTCGTGACCGGCCAGCCACTGTTGCCACTCGGCGTCGTCGCGGGGCGCGTCCCAGGGGTGGACCAGCATCACAGGGCCCCGAGGTAGCCGGGCAGTTCGGTGCCGGGGGCCAGGCCGGGGTCGGAGACCGGGGTGCCGTAGGCGCGCCGCACCGGGACGACGCCGGCCCAGTGGGGGAGGGCGAGGTCCTCCGGTTCGTCGTTCACGCCGCCGGTGCGCAGCTTCGCCGAGACCTCGTCCAGGTCCAGGCGGATCACGGCGGTCGCGGCGAGTTCCTTCTTGTTGGCGGGGCGCGAGTCGGCGGAGCGGCCGGGCACGACGTGGTCGACCAGCGCGTCCAGGGCCTGCCGCTTCTCGGCGGGGTCCGTCACGTCGTGGGCGACGCCGTGCACCACGACCGAGCGGTAGTTGATCGAGTGGTGGAAGGCCGAGCGGGCGAGGACCAGACCGTCGACGTGCGTGACCGTCAGGCAGACCTCAAGGCCCGGGCTGGACTGACCGGCCGCCCGCAACGGGCGCGAGCCCGTCGAACCGTGCACGTACAGCCGCTCGCCGACCCGGGCGTACAGCGTGGGCAGTACGACCGGCGCGCCGTCGCGGACGAAACCGAGGTGGCAGACGTAGGCCTCGTCGAGTATCGCGTGCACCAGGTCCTTGTCGTACGCGGCCCGGTCCGGGGAGCGGGTGGGGACGGTGCGGTCGGTCGGGGTGTAGCCGGTCTCGGGCTGCGACGGCGTCTGCGCGGTCCCCTGCATGGCGCTCTCCATTGCACTAGTGCATAATTGTCTTTGTGCTAGGAGAGTATCGGATCAGTGGGCGTCGTGCAGCGGACATTTCCGCGAGCATCGAGCGCGCGGTGGGAGCCGGTGAGCTGCCGCCGGGCCAACTGCTGCCTCCTATGCGGGAGTTGGCGGAACGGCTGGGGGTGAATCCCAACACGGTCGCGGCCGCGTACCGGACCCTGCGCGAGCGCGGGGTCATCGAGACCGCAGGCCGGCGGGGCAGCCGGGTGCGGCCCGCGCCGGCGACGACCGGGCGGGAGCACATCAGGGTGGACGTCCCCGAGGGCGTGCGGGACGTCGCACAGGGCAATCCGGACCCGGCGCTGCTGCCGCCGCTCGCGGGCGCCTTCGCGGCGGCGGCCGCCGAGGGCGACCGGGCGCCCGTGCTCTACGGGGACACCGCCGTGGAACCGGAGCTGGCCCGCCTCGCGCGGGCCGGCCTCGACGCCGACGGGGTGCCGGAGGGGCCGGTCGCCGTGGTCTCCGGGGCGCTGGACGGCGTCGAACGGGTGCTGGCGGCCCACCTCAAGCCCGGCGACACCGTCGCCGTGGAGGACCCCGGCTGGGGCCGCACCCTCGATCTCGTGCCGGCGCTCGGACTGCGGACCGTCCCGGTGGGGGTCGACGACGAGGGGCCGCGCGCGGAGGATGTGCGCCGGGCGCTGGAGGCCGGGGCACGCGCCCTGATCGTGACGGACCGGGCGCAGAACCCGACCGGCGCGGCGATGAGCGCGCCGCGCGCGCGTGTCCTGCGGGCCGTGCTCCGGGAGCACCCGGAGGTCCTGCTGATCGAGGACGATCACGGACACGGCATCGTCGACCTGCCGCTGCACCCGTTGGCCGGAGTCACCCGGCACTGGGCGTTCGTCCGCTCGGCGGCCAAGGCCTACGGCCCCGATCTGCGTCTCGCCCTCCTCACCGGCGACGCCCTCACCGTGGACCGGGTCCTTGGCCGGCACCGGCTCGGACCGGGCTGGGTCAGCCGGCTGATGCAGCGGGCCCTGGTGCGGCTGTGGGCCGACGATGTGGTGGACACGGCCGAGGTGGCGGCGTCGTACGGGAGGCGGCGGGACGCGCTGATCAACGCGCTCGAACGGCGCGGAGTCGTGGCGCACGGGCGCAGCGGCATGAACGTGTGGGTGCCGGTGCCGGACGAGACCGGCGCCGTCGCCCGGCTGCTGCACGCCGGCTGGGCCGTGGCCCCCGGAGCCCGTTTCCGGCTGGCCGCCCCGCCCGGCATCCGGGTCACCGTCTCGACGCTCGCCGGAGGCGAGATCGAGACGCTGGCCGACGCGATCACGTCGGCGGTCGGTCCCGCTCCGGCGCGCAGCTACGACTGAGACAGGGGCTCAGGCCCACGGCGGCGGCGGGGCTGGATCGCGGGCCATGGTGCGGAACTACGACTGGGTTGCGGCTCCCGGCCCCCGGACCTGCGCGCAGCTACGGCCGTGGCGCCGGCCCCCGCGGTGGCGTGACCGAGGCGCCGGCCGTGGCCGCGGGTGCCGTGTCCCCTTGGGGCTGGAGCTGGAGCTGGAGATCCGGGCCGGGGCTTCCGGGTTCGCGAGGGGCGACGGGGGCGCGGAGTAGGCCCTCCGCCCGTGAGGCCACGGCTGGGGCTGGGACGCGCGGCCCGGCCGTTGGGCCCTGCGGAGGTGACGTCTCCCTGGAGTTGGGGCGCGGAGACTCCATCGGGGTCTGCGGGGCCGCGCGCGGCCACGGCCGGGACGCCGCCCTGGCGTCGAGCCCCTGCCCGGCTACGGCCGGGATGGCCGGTGGGGCCTCGGGCGGATCTGGGTGAGTGCGGCTCCCGTCAGGACGATCGCCGCACCGACCGGGGTCGACCACGTGAGCGCCTCGCCGAGGAGGGCCACGCCCGCGGCTGTGGCGATGACCGGGATGAAGTACGTGACCATCTGGGCGGTCGTCGGGCCGACCTCGGCGACCAGGCCGTACTGGAGGAGCACCGCCAGCCCTGTGCCCAGGGCGCCCAGGGCGGCGATCGCCAGCAGCGGCCCGACGGACAGGCGGGTGGGCAGGGTCGTGAACAGCGGGGTGACCACCGCCAGTTGGACCGTCGCGAGCAGCAGCTGGGCTCCGGTCATCGACAGGTGGGAGTCGCCGGTTCCGGCCAGCGTGCGGCGGACGTAGATCCAGCCGATCGGGTAGCTGAGGGAGCCGAGCAGGGCCAGGGCCGTCCCGGTGCCGTCCAGGCCGTGGAAGCCCTGCCACGCGCCCAGTACCGTGAGCACCCCGAGGAAGCCGAGGCCGAGCCCGGCGACCCGCACCCGGGTCGGGCGGTCCTCCGACAGGGCGACCAGCGACAGCGCCATGCCCCACAGCGGCGAGGTCGCGTTGCAGATGCCCGCCAGCGTGGACGGGATGGTCAGCTCGGCGTACGCGAACAGCGAGAACGGCAGGGCGTTGAGCAGGAACGCGGCGACCGTCAGATGCCCCCAGACCCGAATTCCGCGGGGCAGCCGCTCACGGCGCACCGCCATCGCGGCGGCCAGCACCGCCGTGCCGAACAGCAGCCGGCCGAGCGTCACCTGGAACGGCGCGTAGGCCCCGGTGCCCACCTTGATGAGGAGGAAGCTGAAGCCCCAGATCAGGGACAGGGCGGCGAACCGGAGGCGCCAGTCGAGGCGGCGGCGGGCCGGTGCGGACGGGGCGCCGGCGAGCCGGCCGGTCGGTGTGGTGACGGTGCTCATGGCAGCCACGATGGGGCCACGGAACCTCTTAGCACAATCGAGATTTCGCACCCGATACTGCGTAGCATTGCTTACATGTTGAATCTGGAGCGCCTGCGTACCCTCGATGCCCTCGCCCGGCACGGCTCGGTCAGCGGCGCGGCCGAGGGGCTGCACATCACCACGTCCGCCGTCTCGCAGCAGCTCTCCAAGCTGGAGCGCGAGGTCGGGCAGCAGCTCCTCGCCAAGAACGGGCGGGGCGTGCGGCTCACCGACGCGGGCCGGCTGCTCGCCGAGCACGCCGCACGCATCCTGTCCCAGGTCGAACTCGCCCAGTCGGACCTGGAGGCACAGCGCGGGCAGGTCGTGGGCGAGCTCAGACTGTCGGCGTTCCCGACGGCCGCGCGGGGGCTGTTCCCCCACGCGCTGGCCGCGCTGCGCGAGCAGCACCCCGCGCTCCGGCTGCGTTCCTGCGAGCTCGAACCGGAGCTCGGCATCGCCGGAGTCGTGCGCGGTGACCTCGACCTCGCAGTGGTGCTCGACTGGTACAACAAGCCGATGGCGCTGCCCGACGGGCTGGTCAAGGCCTCCATCCTGGACGACCCGGCCGAGGTCGCCGTGCCGGTGGCCCACCGGCACGCGGCGCGCGAGGAGGTGGACCTCGCCGAGTTCGCCGACGACGAATGGATCACCTGGGGCGAGGGCGAGTTCTGCCACGAGTGGCTGATGTTCACCCTGCGCTCCAAGGGCGTCGAGCCGATCGTCGGCCACCGCGCCGCCGAGAACCACACCCAGCTGGCGCTGGTCGCCGCAGGGCTCGGGGTGTGCATCGCCCCCGTGCTCGGACGCCGTCCCGTGCCCGCAGGGGTTGTGACCGTGCCCCTCAGGCAGCGCGTCCGGCGGCACGTGTACGTCGTCTGGCGCGCGGACGCGGACCGCCGCCCGTCGATCCGGGCGGCGGTGCAGGCCCTGCGGGCGGCGGGGGAGAGCGTCGGCTGACGTTCCGGGACGGCCGCTGCCCGGCCCTCGGCCGGCGGTTCGGGGGAGCGGCTACTGCCCGGACAGTTTGCGGAAGTCCCAAGAGACGATCTTCTCCGGCGTCAGCCGGATCCAGGCGTGCCGGCCGTCGTGCGGCATCTCCTCCAGGCCGAAGTTCTTCCGCGCGAACAGCGTCTCAGGGACGTCGAGTTCGGCGCGCAGCTCACCCGTGCGCGGTATCTCGCCCACGAACTCGACCGTGCCGGACAGCTCGGCGCCGCGCAGCTCGTCGTACTCCTCGCCGGTGTCGACCACGATCGCCACCCGCGGGTCGCGCCGCAGATCGGTCCAGCGCTTGCTGCGCACGACCGAGTACAGCCACATCGACGTGCCGTCCCAGGCGAACCACAGCGTGCTCACGTGCGGTGCGCCGCCGACCGACACCGTGGCGACCCGGCAGGTGCGCTGGGTGGTCAGGAAGTCGTCCAGCTCGCCCGGCGTCATCATGATCTTCCGGCCTCTGCGCTGCTGCGTCACAGTCATGCTCCCCCTCTTTCTCCCACGTCGTGCCAGAGGAGATCCTCTGACATCACGTCAGAAAAGGATGGGTTCTCTTCCGTCCGTGCGCAATGGTGGTTACGCTCGCCCGCCCAGCCGCCGGTGACAGGGGGAACCGTGCCCTCGTACGAAGCGCTCAGCGAACTCCTCGACCCGGGCACCACCGTGCTGCTCACCGTCGAGTGCCAGGAGGGCGTGGTCGGGGCGGACAGCGCCCTGCCCGAACTCGCCGAAGAGGCACGCGCCGGCGGTGCCCTCGCCAACGTCGCCCGTCTGGTGGCGGCCGCCCACGCAGGGGGCGTCCAGGTCGTGCACGCCGTCGCCGAGCGGCGCCCCGACGGCCGCGGGGCCAGCCGCAACGCCCGGCTCTTCCGCGCCGCGGCACGCCTGCCCGTCCAGCAGGTGGCCGGCACCCCGGCGGTGCGGGTGGCGGCCCCGATCGAGGCCGCCGAAGAGGACCTCGTCGTACGGCGGCTGCACGGGCTGTCACCCCTGACGGGCACCGACGTCGACCCGCTGCTGCGCAACCTCGGCTGCCGCACGCTGATCGTCACCGGGGTCTCGGCCAACGTGGCCGTGCCCAATGCGGTGTTCGACGCCGTGAACCGTGGCTACACCGTCGTCGTCCCGGCGGACGCCATCGCGGGGGTGCCTTCCGACTACACCCCCGCGATGATCCGCCACACCCTCGCGTTGGTCGCCACGGTCGCGACCACGGACGAGGTACTGGCGTGCCTGGAGCGATCGGGCTGAATCAGGCGAGCGTGATGGAGTCGCCGTTCACCGTCACCTTCTTCGCCTCCAGCGGCTTGACCGCGGGGCCCTTCTTCACGCTGCCGTCGAGGACGGAGAACTGACTGCCGTGGCAGGCGCAGGAGATGACGTCGTCCTTGAGGTCCACCATCGGACAGTTCTGGTGGGTGCAGATCGTCGAGAAGGCCTTGTAGTCGCCCGCGGCCGGCTGCGAGACCACCACCTTCTCGTCCTTGAAGATCTTGCCGCCGCCCTCGGGGATGTCGGTGGTCTTCGCGAGCGCCGCACCACCGGCTCCCGCTCCGGCGGACGAGCCGCCCCCGTCGTTCGTCGCGCCGCCGCCCTGTTCGGTGGACGGGTCGGACGCCTTGTCGTCCGACCCGCACGCCGTCAGCGCCACGGAGAGCCCCGCCGCGCCAACCGCCGCCACGACGGTGCGGCGGCTCGGTCCCGACATCGGCTGAACTGATTCGCTGGTCATGCTGACGTTCCTTCCGGGGGTTTCGTGATCTGCGGAGAGGTACGGCCCTTGCGGACCGGCTGTTCAGACCCTGCCGAAATCCTGGCCCGTTCACGGAAGGACACGGGTAAAGCGGAGCTGTCGGTTGGCTGTCGGGTTCCGGCCCGGTGCCGCGAGGCCGTCGCCGGGACCGCCGCACACGTCAGTAACCTGGGACGATGCTCAAGGAAGTGATCGCGACCCGTTTCATCGCGCCGCTGCGCGAGGGCGGTTCGCTGCCGGGCCTGGTCGAGGCCGACGACTCCGGCACCTACGTCCTGAAGTTCACCGGTGCGGGACAGGGCCGCAAGACCCTGGTCGCCGAGGTCGTCTGCGGCGAACTCGCCCGCCGGCTCGGACTGCGGATGCCGCGCCTGGTCACCGTCGAGCTCGACCCGGAGCTCGGTCTTGGCGAACCGGACGAGCAGGTGCAGAGCCTGCTGAGGTCCAGCGGCGGCACCAACCTCGGCATGGACTTCCTCTCCGGCGCGCTCGGGTTCGACCCGCTCGCGTTCCCGGTGAGCCCCGAGGAGGCAGGCCGGGTGGTCTGGTTCGACGCGCTGATCAACAACGTCGACCGGTCCTGGCGCAATCCGAACCTGCTGAGGTGGCGGGGCGAGCTGTGGCTCGTCGACCACGGCGCGACGATGATCTGGCACCACAACTGGCCCGGCGTGGACGCCTCCGCGGCCCGCCCGTACGACGCCTCCGACCACGCGTTGGCGTCCTTCGCGCCCGATGTCGCCTCCGCCGCGGCCGAGTTGGCGCCCCTGGTCACGGAGGAACTCCTCGCCGACGTCACCGCACAGATCCCCGACGCCTGGCTCACGGACGAACCCGGCTTCGCCGCGCCGGACGACCTGAGGCAGGCCTACGCGCGCCCGCTGCTCGCCCGGGCCGCCGCCATCCACGACCGCATCCAGGGGCTGAAGTGAACGACCGGCACATCATCAAGGGCGGACCGCGGAACCGCCACGTCTACGAGTACGCCGTCCTGCGCGTCGTCCCGCGCATCGAACGCGGCGAGTGCGTCAACGCCGGGATCCTCGTCTACTGCCGTGCCGAGGCGTACGTCGGTGCCCGTACCCACCTCGACGAGACCCGCCTGCTGGCCCTGGATCCCCGGGCCGACGTGGCCGGGGTCCGAGCCGCCCTGAGCGCGGTCGAAAGCCTCTGCGCGGGCGGCTCAGCGGCCGGCCAGGCGGCGTCGGACGACCCGGGCCGCCGTTTCCGCTGGCTCGTCGCCCCCCGCTCCACGATCGTCCAGCCGGGCCCCGTGCACACCGGCCTGACCACGGACCCGGCGGCGGAGACCGAGCGGTTGCTGGACCTGCTGGTGCGGTGACGGACACCGGGCCGGTCCGTCAGTGCCGGCGGCGGCGCCTCACCAGGCAGCCGGCCGCGAGGACGGCACCCGCCGCGAAGGTCAGGCCGATCCCCGTCTCCCAGTCGCTCGGCCCCCAGGCCACCGCACCCCCGGCCCCGCCCCGCACCCCGCGGGAAGGGGCGGTGGTCGCGGGCGCCGTGGTGCCGGACCCGGACGGGCTCGGGGACCCGGAAGGGCTGACGGACGGGCTCGCGGAGCCCGAAGGGCTGACGGACGGGCTCGGGGACGGGGAAGGGCTCGCGGAGGCGGACGGCCGGAGTGGGGAGATGACGCCCGAGCCCACGCGGGGCAACGCCTCGCACGCGATGCCGTCGTCCGGCCCCGGGTCCTCGTCGAGTCGGTGGGGGTCGCCCGGTTCCGCCTCGAAGGCGGCCTGCGCGTCCTCCTGGAAGGCGAAATCACGGCAGTCCAGGTCCTGCCGGGCATGAGCGGCGTCGGCCGGCGGCACGATCGCGGCGATCGCGAACAGCGTGCCGATGGCACCGGTGCGACGGCGCATGGAGCGCCTCCCTTCCGGTCACGGATGGCTCGCGCTTTGACGCTAGGCGCCGAGCGGTGCGGCGGCGCGTGTCCGTAGGCCGATCGGGTGTCCCGGACGGTGCCGTCGGGCAGGGTGGGCCCGGGTGATGGATCACATGCCGCCTCCGGCCGTTGACACCGCGTGCCAGGGCTTCTAGCGTCACACCCACTGAAGGTACTAAGCGGTCGCTCACCTGAGGAGTAGCAGTCATGTCCACCACTGAGCAGCGGGTCGCCGTCGTGACCGGTGCCGCGCGCGGCATCGGTGCCGCCACCGCCGTACGACTGGCCGCCGAGGGCCGCGCGGTCGCCGTGCTCGACCTCGACGAGGCGGCCTGCAAGGACACCGTCGAGAAGATCACCGCCGCGGGCGGCAAGGCCCTCGCGGTCGGATGCGACGTCTCGGACGAGGCGCAGGTCGAGGCGGCCGTCGCCCGGATCGCCGAGGAGCTCGGCGCGCCGACGATCCTGGTCAACAACGCCGGCGTGCTGCGCGACAACCTGCTGTTCAAGATGAGCGTCTCCGACTGGGACACCGTCATGAACGTGCACCTGCGCGGCGCCTTCCTGATGTCCAAGGCCTGCCAGAAGCACATGGTGGACGCGGGCTTCGGCCGGATCGTCAACCTGTCGTCGTCGTCCGCGCTCGGCAACCGCGGCCAGGTGAACTACTCGGCCGCCAAGGCGGGCCTGCAGGGCTTCACCAAGACCCTCGCCAAGGAGCTCGGCAAGTTCGGCGTCACCGCCAACTCCGTCGCCCCCGGCTTCATCGCCACCGAGATGACCAAGGCCACCGCCGACCGCGTCGGCATGGGCTTCGAGGACTTCAAGGCCGCCGCCGCCACCCAGATCCCGGTGGCCCGGGTCGGTGAGCCGGAGGACATCGCCAACGCCATCGCCTTCTTCACCGGCGAGGCGGCCGGGTTCGTCTCCGGCCAGGTGCTGTACGTGGCCGGCGGACCGCTCGACTAAGGGACGAAGAACATGACTTCCGTGGAACTCTCCGGCAAGGTCGCCCTCGTCACGGGCGCCAGCCGCGGCATCGGCTACGGCGTCGCCGAGGCCCTCGTCGCGCGCGGTGACCGCGTGTGCATCACCGGCCGCAACGAGGACGCCCTCAAGGAGGCCGTCGAGCGGCTCGGCGCCGACCGCGCGGTCTACGTGGCGGGCAAGGCGCACGACGAGGCCCACCAGGCCGTCGCCGTCGAGCGCACGATGGAGGCCTTCGGCCGCGTCGACTACCTGGTCAACAACGCGGGGACGAACCCGGTGTTCGGGCCGATCGCCGACCTCGACCTGAACGTCGCCCGCAAGGTGTTCGAGACCAACGTCGTCTCGGCCCTGGGCTTCGCCCAGCGCACCTGGCACGCCTGGCAGAAGGACAACGGCGGTGCGATCGTCAACATCGCCTCCGTCGCGGGTCTGTCGCCCTCGCCCTTCATCGGCGCGTACGGAGTCAGCAAGGCCGCGATGATCAACCTGACGGTTCAGCTCGCGCACGAGTTCGCACCCAAGGTCCGGGTCAACGCGATCGCCCCGGCCGTCGTGAAGACCAAGTTCGCCCAGGCCCTGTACGAGGGCCGGGAGGAGGAGGCCGCCGCGGCCTACCCGCTGGGCCGGCTGGGCGTGCCCTCCGACATCGGCGGTGCCGCCGCGTTCCTCACCTCCGAGCAGTCCGACTGGGTCACCGGCCAGACGCTCGTGGTGGACGGCGGCATCTTCCTCAACGCCGGGACCGGCTGACTCGACGCAGGGACCGGCTGACGCGGACCGGAGCCGAGCACCGGCACGGGCGTCCGTCGACTTCGACGGCGCCCGTGCCGGCGTAAAGGCACGGCAAAGGACGATGACAACGTCGTCAAAGGTTTATCGATCACGCGGTCATGGACGGGGAGGGTCAGGGGGCGCGGCACTGCGGTATGGTCTGCCGACCCTTGGTATGGCAGATCGAGGAGCGTGCGCGTGTTCAAGCGGAACCGGTGCCTGTGGCAGGTGGCGGCCATCGCGTCCATATCGTCCCTGCTCGCCGGGTGCGGCGTGCTGTCGTCCGACACCCCGGAGGACGAAGGGCCGATCGTCGTGGGCACCACCAGCTCACCCAGCACGCTCGACCCTGCCGCGTCGTGGGACAGCTCCTGGGAGCTGTTCCGCAACATCTACCAGACGCTGCTGAGCTATCCGACGGGCGCGAGCACGCCCCAGCCGGACGCCGCCGAGCAGTGCGGCTTCAGCGACTCCTCGAACCAGGTCTACCGCTGCGAGCTGCGCGAGGGCCTGAAGTTCTCCAACGGCGACGCGCTCGACGCCCAGGCCGTGAAGTATTCGTTCGACCGGATCCGCAAGATCAAGGTCAACGGCGGCCCCGCCGGTCTGCTGGGCAGCCTGGAGCGGGTCCAGGCGCCGAACGACCGTGAGGTGATCTTCCACCTCAACAAGCCGGACGCGACCTTCCCGTTCGTGCTCGCCACCCCCGCGATGTCCATCGTGTCCCCGGAGGCCTATCCGCGGGACAGGCTGCGCGAGGGCGACGGCGTGGTCGGCTCCGGGCCGTACACCCTCGACTCGTACGCCGAGGGCAAGGAGGCCGTCCTCGTCCGCAACGACTCCTACACGGGCTTCGCGGAGCGCCGGAACGACGCGGTGACCGTCCGCTACTTCCAGGACTCCGGCGCCATGGTGAAGGCGCTGCGGGACAAGGACATCGACGTGACCTACCGCGGCCTGGCCGCCGGAGACGTCGTCGACCTCCAGAGCAAGTCCTCCAAGGACGAGGAGATCCAGCTCGTCGAGGGTACGGGCACCGACATCAACTACCTGGTGTTCAACCCGAAGGACTCCTGGGCGAACAAGAAGGCCGTGCGCCAGGCCATCGCGCAGGTCGTCGACCGGGCGGCGATCGCCCACAAGGTCTACAAGGACACCGTCGACCCGCTGTACTCCATGGTCCCCAAGGGCCTCACGGGCCACACCACGGGGTTCTTCGACGACTACGGCGACCCCGACGTGGACAAGGCCCGCAAGATCCTCAACGAGGCGGGCATCAACCAGCGCGTCCCCCTCACCTTCTGGTACACGAGCGACCGCTACGGCTCGGAGACGGCCGGGGAGTTCAAGGAGCTGGAGCGCCAGCTGGAGGACTCCGGCCTGTTCACGATCAGCCTGAAGAGCCGCCCCTGGAAGACCTACGTCGAGGGCTACCAGAAGGGCGAGTACCCCGTGTTCGGGCGCGGCTGGTTCCCCGACTTCCCGGACGCCGAGAACTTCATCGCGCCGTTCGTCGGCGACCAGAACGCCCTCGGCACGCCCTACCCGGCCCCCGAGATCACCGGCGATCTGCTGCCCAGGTCGCGCCGCGAGAGCGACCGCGCGAGTGTGGAGAAGGAGTTCGAGGAGGCCCAGCGGATCCTCGTGGACGACGCGAGGCTGCTGCCGCTGTGGCAGGGCCGGCAGTACGTGGCGGCCAGCCGGGACGTCTCGGGCGCCGAGCGGGCCCTGGACCCGTCGACGATCATGATGTTGTGGGAGCTGCACCGCAAGACCGCCTGGTAGCGGGCGGCTTCGGGCTCTCGCGGGGCACGGTGTCAGTGGTCGCCTGTAGGTTCTGTGGCCTGAAGTGACCGCACACCGTGAGGACGTTGACGTGACCGACATCGCCATGCTGCCCGAGTCCTGGCGCGGGGTTCTGGGTGACGAGCTGCAGCAGCCCTGGTTCAAGGAGCTGATGGAGTTCGTCGAGGAGGAGCGGGCGAAGGGTCCCGTCCATCCGCCGCGCGAGGAGGTCTTCGCGGCGCTGGACGCCACGCCGTACGAGGGGGTCAAGGTCCTGATCCTCGGTCAGGACCCGTACCACGGCGAGGGGCAGGGGCACGGGCTGTGCTTCTCGGTCCGGCCGGGGGTGCGGATCCCGCCGTCCCTGCGCAACATCTACAAGGAGATGCACCAGGAGCTGGGCACGCCGATCCCGGACAACGGCTACCTCATGCCGTGGGCCGAGCAGGGCGTGCTGCTGCTCAACGCGGTGCTCACGGTCCGTGGCGGCGAGGCCAACTCGCACAAGGGCCGGGGCTGGGAGAAGTTCACCGACGCCGTGATCCGGGCCGTGGCCGAGCGCCCCGACCCGGCGGTCTTCGTGCTGTGGGGGAACTACGCGCAGAAGAAGCTCCCCCTGATCGACGAGTCCCGGCACGTCGTGATCAAGGGCGCGCACCCCTCGCCCCTGTCCGCGAAGAAGTTCTTCGGCTCGCAACCCTTCACGCAGATCAACGAGGCGGTGGCGGCCCAGGGGCACACGCCGATCGACTGGACGATCCCGAACCTGGGCTGACGCACCCCGCCCGACGGCCGCGCCGCGCCGCGCCGGGTCCGGCGGCGTCCGGAGCCGCCTGAGCCGGATCGCCCTTGCCTGCGGTTAGCGTCGGCGGGAACAGCCGGCGAGTGCGCGGAGGGCGTCGTGGCGGAGCGACAGGAGCAGGCGGCGCCCGATGCCGTGCTGACGCGGATCGGGCAGGTCGTCATGCTGCACCACGCCGGGGACCGGGAGGAGGCCCGGCACCGCTACCTCGGCCTGTGGGCGGAGATCGGCGAGCACGGCGACCCGCTCCACCGCTGCACCCTCGCCCACTACCTGGCCGACACCCAGGACGACCCGGCGGACGAACTGGCCTGGGACCTGCGTGCCCTGACGGCGGCAGAGGAGGCCAGGGAGGAGGCCGTCGCGGTGGCCGAGGTGATCGCCATCTACCCCTCCCTGCACCTGAACCTGGCGGACGACTACCTCGGGCTCGGCCGCCGCGACGCCGCCCGCACCCACCTGCGGTGGGCCCGGGAAGCCGCCGCCGTCCTCGCCGACGACAGCTACGGCGAGGGCGTGTGGGCGGCCATCGCCCGGCTGGAGTCCCGGCTGGGGGAGGGCGGCGCGGACTCCTGGACGCCGCCACGGCAACGGCCCTGAGGCGACCGCGGTGACGCTCCGCGGTGCTGAGGGCTTGGCGCGACCGCCCTGGCGGCCTGCTGCGGCGGCGGCCTTGAGGCGACCTTGCCGGCGAGCCCGACGCGCC